>JAOZVS010000102.1:0-2103 GCA_025869435.1 Zavarzinia sp. | reverse complement strand
TTTTTGGCTTTTTGTACACATTGTTCCTTGGGGTTCCGGGGGGGCTCCCCCCCCCCCCCCCCCCCCCCCCCCGTCTGGCGGCCGCCGCCCGCCTGCACGAGGGGAGGGTGGGGCGCGGTGCCCTCTTGTCGCGAGACCCCGGCCTTCGCCGGGGTGACGCGGCGGGGTGAAGGCGCCTCGAAAACGCTCGCCATGCAGGCGAAGGCCGGCATCTCGCGACCAGAAGGCGCGGCATCGGTACGATCAACGGCGAGGGTGGTTCATGGACAGGCAGGACTGGGTGCAGCCGGTGACGGCGGGGCTGATGGCGGCGGTGGTCGGTTTCGCCTCGTCCTTCGCCGTGGTGCTGGAGGGGTTGCGCGCCATGGGCGCCAGCCCCGGTCAGGCGGCCTCGGGCCTGCTCGCGCTCTGCCTCGCCATGGGGCTGCTCGGCGCGGGTCTCAGTTTCCGTCTGCGCGTGCCGGTCAGCATCGCCTGGTCGACGCCGGGGGCGGCGCTGCTGGCTGCGACGGCGTTGCCGTCGGGGGGCTTTCCGGTCGCGGTCGGCGCCTTCATGGTCGCCGGGCTGCTGGTCGTCGTCGCCGGCCTGTGGCGGCCGCTGGGGCGGCTGGTCTCGGCCATTCCGCCGACCATCGCCGGGGCCATGCTGGCGGGCGTGCTGCTCGGCCTGTGCCTCGCGCCCTTCAAGGCGGTGGCGGCGCTGCCCCTGCTGGCGCTGCCGATCGTGGCGGCCTGGCTCGTGATGATGCGGATCCGGCGCCTGTGGGCGGTGCCGGTCGCGCTGCTGGTCACCATCATCGCCGTCGCCATCGACGGCGGCGCGGCGCATAGCCTGGCGCCGGGCGCCGCGCTGGCCCCGCATCTGGAATTCACCCTGCCCGCCTTCGACCTCCAGGCCATGATCGGCATCGCCCTGCCCCTCTTCCTCGTCACCATGGCGTCGCAGAATGTGCCGGGTCTCGCGGTGCTGCAGTCGAACGGCTATCGCCCGGCGCCCGGGCCGCTCTTCGTCTCGACCGGGCTGGTGTCCATGGTGGCGGCGCCCTTCGGCGGCCATGCGGTCAATCTCGCCGCGATCACCGCCGCGCTTTGCGCCGGGCCGGAAGCCGCGCGCGATCCCGGCCGGCGCTGGCTGGCGGCGGTGGTCGCCGGGCTCGGCTATGTCGTCATCGGCATGGTCGCGACCCTGGCCGCGCTGGTCGCCGCCGCCGCGCCGCCGGTGCTGATTCAGGCCGTGGCCGGCCTTGCCCTGATCGGGGCCTTCGGCAATGCCCTGTCCGCCGCCCTGTCGGTGCCGTCGGAACGCGAGGCGGCGCTGGTCACCTTCCTCGTCACCGCCTCGGGCATGAGCTTCGGCGGCATCGGTTCCGCCTTCTGGGGTCTGCTGGCGGGCGGCGCGGCGTGGCTGTTGCTGCGCCGTCATTGAGAAGAAACGAAAAGTTTTTAGGCTTTGCTGGACAATAAATGGAAAGGGTAGGATAGTCCGCACCCTCCGGCGTCAGCCGCAAACATTCCAGAGGGAGCAGGGCGTGTTTCGCGCCCGATTGGACAGGACCATGAGCACCAAGCGCACCGTTGTCTCGGATCAGGAAGCCCTGCTGTTTCACAGCCAGGGCCGGCCGGGCAAGCTCGAGATCGTGGCGACGAAGCCGATGGCGACGCAGCGCGATCTCAGCCTCGCCTATTCGCCGGGCGTCGCCATTCCTGTCCATGCCATCGCCGCCGACCCGAGCACGGCCTATGATTACACGATCAAGGGCAATCTGGTCGCGGTGATCTCGAACGGCACGGCCATCCTCGGTCTCGGCAATCTGGGCGCCCTCGCCTCCAAGCCGGTGATGGAGGGCAAGGCGGTCCTGTTCAAGCGTTTCGCCGATGTCGATTCGATCGATCTCGAAGTCGATACCGAGGACGTGGAAGCCTTCATCAATTCGGTCCGCTACCTCGGCCCCAGCTTCGGCGGCATCAATCTCGAGGATATCAAGGCGCCCGAGTGCTTCGTCATCGAAAGCCGCCTGCGCGAGATGATGGACATTCCGGTGTTCCACGACGACCAGCACGGCACGGCGATCATCGCCGCCGCCGGCCTGATCAACGCGCTCG
>JAOZVS010000101.1 GCA_025869435.1 Zavarzinia sp. | reverse complement strand
CCCGAGATCCCGGCCTTCGCCGGGATGACGAGCAAAACCAGCGTCATCCCGGCGAAGGCCGGGATCTTGCGACGAGACGTCCCCCCTCATGACAATGCACGCTGTAGAGGGAGATGCGTCGATGATCGAGAACCCGGTGCCCTGGCCCCATGGCGCGCGCTGTGCCGTCGCCTTCACCTTCGACATCGACACCGACAGCAGCCTTCACATGGAACAGGGGGCGAAGGCCAGGGAGCTGGTCGCCACCACATCCTGGCTGCGCTACGACGAGATCGCGGTGCCGCGCATCCTGCGCCTCTATGCCGAGCGGGGCCTGAAGCAGACCTTCTTCTATCCCGCCTGGTGCATGGAGACTTATCCGCATCTGGTCGAGGCCATCCTGAAGGGCGGCCACGAGATCGCCCATCACGGCTATATCCACGAAAATTACAACGCCCTGCCCGTCGACCGGCAGGAAGAGCTGTTCGTCCGCGCGGTCGAGACCATCCGCCGCATGACCGGGCAGAAGCCGCGCGGCTTCCGCGCCCCGCTCTATAATTTCTCGTCGGCGACGGCGGATCTTCTGGTCAAATACGGCTTCGCCTATGACGCCTCGCTGATGACCGACGACGTGCCCCATATGGTCGATGCCGCCGGTGGCGGCTCCTTCGTCGAGATCCCCAGCAGCTGGGCGCTGGACGACTGGCCGCAATATGTCCACGCCCCGGACTTCGGCTATCAGATGACCGTGCGCTCCCCCGACGAGGCGAAATCCGTGTTCATGGCGGAATTCGACGCGGCCTGGCGTTATGGCGGGGTCTGGGTCGGGGTCTGGCACCCCTGGGTCAGCGCGCGGCCGTCACGGCTCGACGCCATTGCCCGCATGATCGACGAGATGCAGGGCAAGGGCGGCGTCTGGTTCGCCAGCATGGAAGAAATCGCCGCCCATCTGAACAAGGTGACGGCGGAAGGCCTCCATACCCCCCGCCGGATCGGCCTGCCCTATTACAGCAGGGAAGTCACCTTCTGAACCGGCTCCACGTCCTTGTTGCGCATGTGGCGGCCCAATTCGACCACCTTGCGCATGACGATGTCGCGCGCCGGAAGGTCCGCCGCGACCTCGGCCCAGGCATAGGCGAAGCAGGTCAGCCAGCCCTCGATTTCTTCTTCGCCGATGGCGAAGGGCAGATGGCGGGCACGCAGCATGGGATGGCCGTGCTTGTCGGTATAGAGCGGCGGGCCGCCCAGCCAGCCGGTCAGATAGTCGAACAGCTTCTGTTCGGCGCCTTCGAGCGACGGACCATGCACGGCGCGGCAGGCCGCCGCCACCGGCAATTCATCCATCAGGGTGTAGAAGCGGCGGGTGAGGCGGCGGACGCCTTCTTCCCCGCCGATCTGTTCGTAGATCGTCTGTGCCATGAAATCCTCACTGGCCCCTCACCCGCCTGACATAGCAGATGGGCAAAGGCCCCGCCCGCTGCCAATCGTCGCGGCGGCGGTCAGGTCTTGTCGCCGCCGGTGACGATGGTGCGGGCGCTTTCGGCGAAGCGCTTGCCCGCATCCTCGCCCTTGAACACTTCGGAAATATCGAAGGGCACCTTCAGGCCGCGCTGCACCGCCGGCCGCGCCTCGACCGCCGCCAGCCAGCGGGTGAGGTTGGGCAGGTCGTCGATGGCGACGCCCGACCAGCTGTGCGTGCGCGCCCAGCAGAAATTGGCGATATCGGCGATCGAATAATCGCCGGCCAGGAATTCCGCGCCGGCCAGCTGCGTGTCGAGCACGGTCAGCAGGCGCTTCGCCTCGGTCTGGTAGCGGTTGATGGCGACCGGGATTTTTTCGGGCATGTAACGATGGAAGACATTGGCCTGGCCCATCATCGGGCCGACGCCGCCCATCTGGAACATCAGCCACTGGATGACGCGGGAACGGGCCTTGCGCTCGGCCGGCAGCAGCGCCCCCGCCTTCTCGGCGAGATAGATCATCAGAGCGCCGGATTCGAAGACGGCGAAGTCCCCCTCGTCCCGGTCGACGATGGCGGGGATGCGGCCGTTCGGGTTGATCGCCAGGAATTCCGGCGTCTTCTGTTCGCCCGCCATGATGTTGACGGCATGGACCGCGTAGGGAAGCCCCAGTTCCTCCAGCGTGACCGAAGCCTTCCAGCCGTTCGGCGTCGGCGCCGTATAGAGATCGATCATGTCACTCCCCTCGTTCTTGTCGTTTGATGCTCAGGATAGGGGCCGCGCCGGCCGGCGGCAAGCCGCGCCCGCGCCTTGCGCGGTCTAATGAATCTCATTATCTTCTACCCGCCGCAACGGCAAGAACAAGGGCCACCGACAAGGCCCGGGAGGGGGAGGACATCATGTCCCTGCGCCGTCTGCTCGCCCGCGAGGCGAGCCGGCTCGTGACCAGCGAGCACCTGAACCGGCTGCGCCGCCGAATCGCGGAAAGCCGCCGCCGCCTGCGCCACCGACATCACGAGATCGACTATTTCCACGATATCCGCGACCCCTACAGCCTGCTGGCGGCCATGGCCCTGCCCGCCCTCGCCGCTCGCCAGGGCGTTTTGCTCCGCCCGCATCTGGTGCCGCCGCCGCCCGATTGGGCCGCGCCCGAGCGCGCGATGCTGGACGCCTATGCAAGGAAGGACGCGGCCAGCCTCGCCGCCCATCTGGGTCTAAGCGTGCCCGATCTGTCGGCGCCGATGGATGAGGCCGCCGCCCGCGCGGGGGAGAGACGGCTGCTGCGGGCCATCGAAGACGGCAGTTTCGCTTCGTCGGCGGCCGCGATCACGGCCGATGCCTGGCAGGGCGAGACCCCGGCCGGCGGCAGCGACGCCACCGCCGCCCTCGCGGCCGGGGCAGCCTTGCGCGAGCGGCTGGGCCATTATCTGGGCGCCACCTTCCACTATGCCGGGGAATGGTACTGGGGCCTCGACCGGCTGCATTATCTGGAACACCGGCTGGAAGACCTGGGCGCCCGGCGGCGGGATGGCGGGCCGGCGATCCTTCATCCCCGCGATAGCCTGAGGCTGCCGGCGCGATGCCGGGGCCGGCTGACCGGGCAGCGGCTGGACCTGTTCCTGTCCTTCCGCTCGCCCTATTCCTATATCGTGCTGCCGCGCGTTTTCGCCCTCGCCGATCATTACGGCGCCGACCTCGATCTTCGTTTCGTGCTGCCCATGGTCACGCGCGGTCTGCCGGTGCCGGCGGCCAAGCGGCTCTATATCGTGCGCGACACGGCGCGGGAAGCGCGGTCGGAAGCCCTGCCCTTCGGCCGCATCGCCGATCCGCTGGGCGAGCCCGTGGCCCGGGGCCTCGCCATTCTCGCCTTCGCGATCAAGACCGATGCGGCGAAGGCCCAGGCCTTCGCCCTGTCCTTCCTGCAAGGCGCCTTCGCCGATGGCATCGACGCCGGGACGGAAGCGGGCCTGCGCCAGATGGTGGACCGCGCCGGTCTCGATTGGAACGAGGCCCGGGCCGCCCTGACGGACGAAGGCTGGCGGGCAACGGCGGAAGCCAACCGCCAGGCCATGGTGGATGCGGGTCTGTGGGGCGTGCCGTCCTTGCACTTCGGCCGGACAGCGACCTGGGGTCAGGACCGGCTGTGGCTGATCGAGGATGCGATGATCGCGGCGGCGCGGGACACGCCGTAACCTCTAAGGCCACACGTTCCCACGCCCTACGCGGATCGAGGTTCCGGCCTTCGCCGGAACGACGATTCCTAAACAAGAGCGCGCCCTCCCTCCCGCGTCATCCCGGCGAAGGCCGGGATCTCGCGCAGGAAAGGGCGGCGGCCTGCGTCAGGCCTTGGCGGCTTTCTTGCGCGCCGGCTTTTCCGCCTTCACTTCGACCGGCTTGGCCGCCGGGGCGGCCTTGGCCTTGGCGGGCTTCGCCGCCTTGGCCGGCTTCACCGGCTCGGGCGCGGGAGCGGGCGCCGCCTTGACGGCCTTGGCCTTCGCGGCCTTGGCCGGCTTCGCCTCTTCCTTCACCTCGACCTTGGCGGCTTTCACCGGTTTGGCCTTTTTCGGCGCGGGCGCGGCGACGGCGAGGGTCGCCGCCTGCTTGAAGCCGAGGCGCGAGCTGGCCTTGATCTTGATCGCGGCGCCGGTCTGGGGATTGCGCCCCTTGCGGGCCGGCCGCTTCTTCACCTCGAAGGTGCCGAGACCCGGCAGGCGGATCTTCTCGCCCTTGGCGGTGCGGGTTGCGATGAAGGTGATTACACCGCGCAGGGCCTTGTCGGCCACCTTGGGCTCCAGCCCGGTCTGAGCGGCGTAATCGCTGATCAATTCCTTGAAGGTCGCCACGTCGACAACTCCCGGCAAATGCGATTCGGTTTGGGTAAAGCCCAATACTGCGGCGGAGTGTACATGCGTTTGCCAAGGACAAAAGCGAACTTTGACTTGCGACGGTAACAATGGCGCCGGCACGCTGTTGGTTGCGGCGCAGCAGAACGCCAATGAATGCGGGGCTGCGAGAGTTTTGCCCACCCCCACCTATCCGAAGGGATGGTCTCGCCCCGCCCCGGGGCTCATAGTCTCGCGGTTTCGTATCCGGCGTGACGGCGCGGGCGAACAAGAAACGAAGTGGGAGAGAAACGATGAATTTCGAAGCCGATTTCACCATGACCATCGGGGGCAAGGGTGTCGCCGGGGCGGGGTCCTTCCCCGTGCTGAACCCCGCCAATGAAACGGTGATCGCGCAGGCGCCCGATTGTTCGCGCGAGCAGCTGGACGAGGCGGTGGCCGCCGCCCGCGCCGCCTTCCCCGGCTGGCGCGCGACGCCGATCGAGACGCGCCGCGCGCTGCTGAATGAAATCGCCGGCCGCATCTTCGCCCATATCGAGCCGCTGCGCCGCCTGCTCACCCTCGAACAGGGCAAGCCCTATGCCGATGCGGAATTCGAGGTCGGCGGCACCGGCATGTTCGTGCAGGGCACGGCGACGCTGAACCTGCCCGAGATCGTGAACGAGGATTCGGCCGAGCGCAAAAGCATCACCCGCCATGTCCCGATCGGTGTCGTCGGCGCCATTTCGCCGTGGAATTTCCCGGTCATCCTCGCCTTCTTCAAGATCAGCCCGGCGCTGCTCGCCGGCAATACGATCGTGCTGAAGCCCTCGCCCTTCACGCCGCTGACCACGCTGAAGATCGGTGAGTTGCTGCGCGACCTGCTGCCGCCGGGCGTCCTCAACATCGTCTCGGGCGGCGACAGCCTCGGCCCCTGGATGACCTCGCATCCCGGTATCGACAAGGTCGCCTTCACCGGCTCGACCCAGACCGGGCGCCGGGTGATGGAATCCGCCTCCTCCTCGCTGAAGCGGGTGACGCTGGAACTCGGTGGCAATGATGCCGCCATCGTGCTGCCCGACGTCGATGTGAACAAGGTCGCGCCCGAATTGTTCTGGGCCGCCTTCCGCAACAACGGCCAGATCTGCATCGCCTCGAAGCGCATGTATATCCACAAGGATGTCTACGAGCCCCTGAAGGATGCCATCGTCGATTATGCCCGGACGGTGAAGGTCGGCGACGGCACCGAACAGGGCACCCAGATCGGCCCGGTGCAGAACAAGCAGCAATATGCCCGCGTGCTCGACCTGATCGCGGATTCGAAGAAGAACGGCCACAGCTTCCTGCTGGGCGGCGAGGCGTCGGAAGGCCCGGGTTACTTCGTGCCGGTGACCATCCTCGACAATCCGCCGGAGGATTCCCGCATCGTGCGGGAAGAACAGTTCGGCCCCATCCTGCCCCTTCTCAAGGTCGACAGCATCGAGGAAGCGGTGGCCAAGGCCAATGCCAGCGACTATGGCCTCGGCGGCTCGGTCTGGTCGTCGGACGCGGAAAAGGCGCTGGCCATCGGCGAATTGCTGGAGACCGGCAACGTCTGGATCAACGAGACCCAGCACCTCTCCCCCCTCGCCGCCTTCGCCGGCCACAAGCAGTCGGGCCTCGGGGTCGAGAATGGCGAGGCCGGCCTGCTCGAATATACCAATGTGCAGACGATCACCGTGAAGCGCTGAAACATGAAGATCGTCGTTCCGGCGAAGGCCGGAACCTCGCGACGAGAGGGCGCCCTTGCCCCCACGAGATCCCGGCCTTCGCCGGGATGATGATGGATTGATACGGGAGGTGAGGCGGGAGGGCCGGGTCCTCCCGCCTCACTCTTTCAACAATTCCCGGTCGAACGGCACCCCGAAGTGCCGCAACAGACCGGTGAAACTCTCGTCGAACAGGCGGGTCGCCATGTCGTGGCCGCCGATCAGCTGGCGCAGCTCCAGGCTGACGATGCCATGCACCGCCGACCACAGGGCGCGCATGATGAAATCCGCTTCCTCCGCGGTCATGCCGGGCCGGCATTCGCGCAAGGCCTGGCGCATGGGCCGCGTGGTGTTCCAGGCGTGGCGCCGGCTCTCGGCGGATGGCGACAGGCCCATGGCGGCATCGCCGAACATCACGGCATAGAGATCGGGCCGCGCCAGGGCATAGCGCCGGTAGGAGCGCAGGAGTTCGAGAATCCGGCGCTGCGGCGAGGCGATGCTCAGGACCTCGGGCTCGAAACTGGCGATGCCGTCGAAGGCATGGACATAGAGGGCTTCCATCAGCCCCTCCTTGCCGCCGAACAGCGTGTAGACCGCCTTGGTCGAGACATTCACCCGCTCGGCCAGGCGGCGCAGCGCGAGGGCGCCCAGCCCCTCTTCCGAGATCAGGCGGGCGGCGGCGGCGAGCAGGGCCGCCCGCAGGTCTTCCCGCAGTTCCGCGCGCGATTGCCGCGCATCGAAGTCGACAGTCACTGTTTGCGCCCTTGTGGTAACGATGTTTCTTATGGTAACAGTGTTTCCAAGCCGCGCATAATCAATTCGAGAGGAGAGGAAACATGATCATCGACCCCACCAACGGCGTGACCGAGGGCCTGCGCCGTCGCCTGTCCCTGCCCGCAATCGCCGCGCCCCTGTTCATCGTCTCGAACCCCGATCTGGTCATCGCCCAGTGCAAGGCCGGCATCGTCGGCTCCTTCCCGGCGCTCAACGCCCGGCCGGCGGCCCAGCTCGACGAATGGCTGCACCGGATCACCGAGGAACTGGCCGCCTGGGATCGCGATCACCCGGAAGCGCCGTCGGCCCCCTTCGCCGTCAACCAGATCGTGCACAAATCCAACGACCGGCTGCAGCACGACGTCGAGATGTGCGTGAAATACAAAGTGCCCGTGGTCATCACCTCGCTCGGCGCCCGGGAAGATGTCTTCGCGGCGATCCATTCCTATGGCGGCATCGTGATGCATGACGTCATCAATCAGACCTTCGCCCACAAGGCGGTGGAAAAGGGCGCGGACGGGCTGATCGCGGTCGCGACCGGCGCCGGCGGCCATGCCGGCACCCTGTCGCCCTTCGCCCTCATCCAGGAAATCCGCAGCTGGTTCAAGGGCCCGCTCGCCCTGTCGGGCTGCATCGCCCGGGGCGATTCCATCCTGGCGGCCCAGGCCATGGGCGCCGACTTCGGTTACATCGGCTCGGCCTTCATCGCGACCAGGGAAGCCAACGCGACCGAAGCCTACAAGCAGGCCGTGGTCGATTGCGGCGGCGAGGATATCGTCTACACGAACCTCGTCACCGGCGTGCACGGCAACTACCTGCGCCCCTCCATCGTCAATGCCGGTCTCGACCCCGATCACCTGCCGGAATCCGATCCCAGCAAGATGAACTTCGGCTCGGGCGGCAATGCCGGCGCCAAGGCCTGGCGTGACATCTGGGGTTGCGGCCAGGGCATCGGCCCGATCGACGCCGTGCTGCCGGCGGGCGAGTTGGTCGCCCGCTTCCGCCGCGAATATGACGCCGCCCTCGCTCGCCTGAACCATCTGAACGCCATCCCCCGCGCCCGCGCGGCGGAATAAGCCCATAAGGAACAGGGGCGGCGTCTCTGGCACCGCCGCCCCTGCCCCGCCGGACCCCGGAGGCGGGCCGGTCAACCCTTGTGATGGACCTCTTGCAGGCCGTAGACCGGCGTCGGCAGGCCTTCCATGCGGGCCTTCAGCTGCAGCGACAGATATTGCGAATAGTGGCGCGACTGATGCAGGTTGCCGCCGTGGAACCACAGCGCTTCCTGCTGCGTCGGCTTCCACATGTTGCGCTGCTCGCCCTCCCACGGCCCCGGGTCCTTGGTCG
>JAOZVS010000100.1 GCA_025869435.1 Zavarzinia sp. | reverse complement strand
TTTGTCTTTCCCCGCGCGGATCCGAAGGTAACGTTGCGCGAATGTCGGCCGCAAGCCGACCGACTCGTGTAATGCCGGCCGATGGTTCCCGCCCTGATGATTCGCCCCCGCCTCCGTCTTCCCCCCGCCCTGGCCTTCCGCGCCGGCCTTGCCCTGGCCGCCACGCTGCTGCCGGGTGCCGCCGGCGCCGTCGGGGTCGAGGTCGGCCCGGGCGAAAGCCTGGAAATCGCACCCCTGGCCGGCTATTGCGTGCTCGATGAAGCGCGCCCGGCCGAGGCCCAGCTGATCCGCACCATGCGCGGCGCCGTGGGCGAGACCATGCGCGTCGTCCTCGCCTTCGGCGACTGCAACGAACTGGTGGAATTGCGGGATGGCAAGCGCGGCCTGCTGAACCATTTCGGCCAGGTGCTGCTGCTGACGGAAGGCAACGCGATCCAGCGGGTGACCGATCCCCGGCCGGCCTATCTGAACGCCATCGCCAAGCCCTTCCCGACCGCGACCATCGAGGAAGTGGCGGCCAATGGCGAGGCCCAATCGAGGGCCTCGAAGCCGGCGGATGCGCCAAAGCCGATCTTCGCCGTCGTCGCCCGCGACGAGCTCGCCATCTATATCGGCACCACCAGCCTTCAGGGTCGCGGCGCGGAAAAGACCATGGTCGCCGGGCTCGCCGGCATCGGCCTGATCCGCCAGGTGCCGGTGAACGTCAATCTGTTCAGCGCCTATGACGGCAGCGCCGGGGCCGGCACGGCCGTGTTCGAGGATCTGATCGGCCAGATGTCGGCCGGCATCGCCGACCTCCAGTTCACCAACGACGATGGCGCCGCCCCCGTCGCCCTGCCGGTGCCCAATCGCAACGAATGGCGCGCCATGGGCTCGACCGCGCTGGTCGGCGCCGTGGTCGGCGGGTTGCTCGGTGGCCTGGGCGCGATCGTCGTCGTCCTGTGGCGCCGACGGCGGCGGCATCACGCGGCGGCCCCGGTCGATGCCGGTGAAGCCCCTGCGAATTCCCCGGCCACCGCAGAGCCCCCCCAAGGCGCTTGATCTCCCCTGCCAAGCGCGCGAGGCTGGCGAGGTCCGAAACCTCTGGGGGATCAGAACATGTTCTTTGGCCTTCGCACGACCTATGGCCTGCGCGTCCTTGCGGCAGCCGCTTCTATCGTGGCGGCCGTCGGCTTCGCCGCCGCGCCGGCCTCCGCGGAAGAGAAAGTCGTCCGCATCGGGACGGAGGGCGCCTATCCCCCGTTCAACTTCATGGATTCCGAGGGCAAACTTCAGGGCTTCGACGTCGATATCGCCGTGGCCCTGTGCGAGAAGATGAAGGTGAAGTGCGAATTCGTCGCGCAGGATTGGGACGGCATCATCCCCGCCCTGCAGACCAAGAAATACGACGCCATCGTCGCCTCGATGTCGATCACGGCGGAGCGCAAGAAGGTCGTCGACTTCACCGATAAATATTACAACACCCCGACCCAGTTCGCCGCCGCCAAGGGCACGGACATCGGCGACGGCTCGGCCAAGGCCATGGCCGGCAAGACGCTGGGCGCCCAGTCGTCGACCATCCAGGCCAACATGCTCGAAGCCGTCTACAAGGATTCGACGGTGAAGCTCTATGCCACGGTGGACGAGCTTTACGCCGACCTCTCGGCGGGCCGTGTCGAGGCCGCCCTGGTCGACAAGCTGGTGACGGCGGAATGGCTGAAGACCGAGGCCGGCTCGAAGTTCGAGTTCGTCGGCCCCGCCATGTACGAGCCGCGCGAGATCCTGGGCGATGGCGTCGGCATCGCCGTGCGCAAGGGTGACGACGAACTCCGCCTCGCCTTCAACAAGGCGATCAAGGAGATCCTCGAGGACGGCACCTACAAGAAGATCAACGACAAGTATTTCCCCTTCCTGATCTACTGATCGGCGGAACCGCCCCCGGCTTCGGCCGGGGGCGATGCCCATCAGGGCAGGTCAGTCGGCGGTGGCGCCGATCAGCGCGGGGCGCGCCTGGCCAAGGGCGGCATTGCGCATCGCCTTCTGCAATTTCTCGAACGCCCGCACCTCGATCTGGCGCACGCGCTCGCGGCTGATGCCATATTCCTGGCTCAGGTCTTCCAGCGTCACCGGGTCTTCAACCAGGCGACGGCGCTGCAGGATGTCGCGCTCGCGGTCGGTCAAGCCGCCCATGGCGTCGTTCAGCAACCCGCGACGGATATCCATTTCCTCGCGCTCGGCGAGGCGGACTTCCTGGTTCGGGGTCTCGTCCACCAGCCAGTCCTGCCACTCGCCCTCGCCGTCGATACGCAAAGGCGCGTTCAGGCTGTGGTCGGGCGCGGCGAGGCGGCGGTTCATCGACACCACCTCGGCCTCGGTCACAGCCAGATTATGGGCGATCTGGGTGACGTGCTCGGGCCTCAGGTCGCCCTCTTCCAGCGCCGCCAGCTTGCCCTTCATCCGGCGCAGGTTGAAGAACAGCTTCTTCTGCGCCGCCGTGGTGCCGATCTTCACGAGGCTCCACGAGCGCAGGATATATTCCTGGATCGCCGCCCGGATCCACCACATGGCATAGGTCGCGAGGCGGAAGCCCTTGTCGGGCTCGAACCGCTTCACCGCCTGCATCATGCCGACATTGCCTTCCGAGATCAGCTCGGACACCGGCAGGCCATAGCCGCGATAGCCCATGGCGATCTTGGCGACCAGGCGCAGGTGACTGGTCACCAGCCGGTGCGCGGCTTCCGAGTCGCCATGCTCGCGCCAGGCCTTGGCGAGCATGAATTCCTCGCCCGGCTCCAGCATCGGGAACTTGCGGATCTCGGAGAGGTAGCGGCTGAGGCTGCCTTCATCGGGCAGCGCCGGCATTTTCATCGTCGAGGGAACGCTCATCGGTTTACCTCCTGGCGTCGGCCGGGAAATGTGCTTGCCCACACACTCGGAAAATTCGCGCCCTGGCGCAATACCCGAGTGGGGCAATCGGATATGATCATTGTTTAGATAGATTCCAGACTGTCAAGCAAATCCGACATATCACTGGGCAGTTCGCTCTCGAACCGCAGAAGTTTCGCGCTCACCGGATGACGGAAGCCGAGCAGCCATGCATGAAGCGCCTGCCTGCCGAAACCCGCGATATCCTTCGGGGCGCCCCGCGGCACCCGGCCATAGACCGGATCGCCGACCAGCGCATGGCCGAGGGAGGACAGATGCACCCGGATCTGGTGGGTGCGCCCGGTTTCCAGCCGGCAGTCGAGCAGGCTCGCCACCGGCGGCCGGCCGAAACGCCGCTCCACCTGCCAATGGGTGATCGCGGGCTTGCCATCCTCGACGATCGCCATCTTCTTGCGATCGAAGCGGGAGCGGGCGATGGGCCGGTCCACCGTGCCTTCGGTTGTGGCCGGGCTGCCCCAGACCACGGCCTTGTAGCCGCGGTCGAGATCGTGGCGGGCGAACAGATCGGCGAGGCCATGATGCGCCGCCTCGGTCTTGGCGACGACGAGAAGACCGGAGGTTTCCTTGTCGATGCGGTGGACGATGCCCGGCCGCTCGACCCCGCCGATGCCCGACAGGCTGCCCCGGCAATGGTCGAGGAGGGCATTGACCAGCGTGCCGTCCAGATTACCGGGCGCGGGATGAACGACGAGACCGGCCGGCTTGTCGACGACGATCAGATGCTCGTCCTCGTAAGGGATCACCAGATCCATCGCCTGGGGCTGGGGCACGGCCGGGGTTGCCGGCGGCACGCCCAGCACCACCGCCTGACCCGGTTTGACCCTGGCCGAGGCGTCCTCTATGGTCGCGCCGTCGACCGTCACATGGCCGGCCTCGATCAGGCCTTTCAGTCGCACCCGCGACAGGCCCGTGGCCCCGGCCAGAAAACGGTCCAGGCGGTCGCCGCCGGCGGCATCCTCCACCACGAGTCTATGAAGCGTTGCGAGCATATCCATCATGGCTGAAGAGTTGCCCAGCAACCCCCGTGGCCTCAAGGCCGTTGTGATCATCCTCGGCGTCATCTTCCTTGGCATGATGGCCCTGTTCATCTACGGGCTGGCGACCAAGGTAGGCGGCAAAAAAGGCGCGATCGCGGCGGGTATCGAGATTCCGGCGGGCGAGACCCTGATCGAGACCACCGGCGCGGGCGACCGGCTGGTCTTACGCCTGCGCGCCGCCTCCGGGGCGGAGCGCCTGCTTTATATCGATCCCGCGACCGGCAAGGCCCTGGGCAGCACCGCCCTGACCACCGCCCCCTGAGCCGATGGCGCCGGCGCTGCGTCTGACGGCCGCCGCGCTCGCCGCCCTGCGCGCCCATGCCGCGGCCGCGCACCCGCGCGAGGCCTGCGGTTTCCTGATCGGCCCGGCCGGCGATTCGGCGACGGAGCCCGTTTCCGAAGGGTTTAACCACGGCACTCGTCGCCCCGGCGAAGGCCGGGGCCTTTGGACGAGAGCCGCGCCCTTGCCGGCCCAAGATCCCGGCCTTCGCCGGGATGACGACAAGGAAAGCGCTTCCGTCTTACGGACAGCGACCCTGGCCGACGAATCACGGCCCTCGCCCAATCTCGCCCCGCCCGGCGCGCTCGATGCCTTCGAGCTCGATGCCGCCCTGCACCTGCGGCTGCAGCGCGAGGCGCGGGCGGCGGGCCGGCGCCTCGTCGGCCTCTATCATTCCCATCCCGCCAGCGCGCCCATCCCCTCGCCCCGCGACCGGGAAGGCGCCTATGATCACGCCCTGGTCTGGCTCATCATCGGGGCGGACGGCACGTGCCGGGCCTGGTGGCCGGGACCGGACGGGTTTGGCGAAGCGTATCTCGAGGTTTGTTCATGAATTTCTCGTCCGACAATGTGACCGGCGCCCATCCGAAGATCGTCGCCGCCCTGGCGGAGGCCGCCGCCGCCGGCCCCATGCCGGCCTACGGCGCCGATCCGATCACCGAAGCCCTGACGCGGCGCCTGTCCGAGGTGTTCGAGCACGAGGTCGCGGTGTTTCCGGTCGCGACCGGCACGGCGGCCAATGCCCTCGCCCTGTCGGCCCTGACCCCGCCCTGGGGCGGCGTGCTCGCCGCGGTGGAAGCCCATGTCGAGGTGGACGAATGCGGCGCGGTCGAGGCGATGACCGGAGCCCGCATCATGACGGTGCCCGCGCCGGACGGCAAACTGACCCCGGTCGCCCTCGCCGCCCGCATCGCCCCCATCCGCCGGGGCGATCAGCATCAGGTCCAGCCCGCCGCCGTCACCATCACCCAGGCGAGCGAATGCGGCACGGTCTACAGCCCGGCCGAGATCGCCGACATCGCCGCCTTCTGCCGGGCCGAATCGCTGCGCCTGCACATGGACGGCGCCCGATTCGCCAATGCCATCGCCAGCCTCGGCTGCACGCCGGCCGAGGCGACCTGGAAGGCAGGGGTCGAGGCCCTGTCCTTCGGCGCGACCAAGAACGGCGCCCTGGCGGCGGAGGCGGTGATTTTCTTCGATCCCGCTGCTGCCGAGAATTTCCTGTTCCGGCGCAAGCGCGCGGGCCATCTGTTTTCCAAGATGCGTTTCCTCTCGGCCCAGCTTCTCGCCTATCTCGACGACGACCTGTGGCTGAAGAACGCCGCCCATGCCAATGAAGCGGCGCGGCGCCTCGCCCTTGGCCTCATCGACCTGCCGGGCGTCGACCTCGACCATCCGGTCGACGCCAACGAGTTGTTCGTCCGCCTGCCGCTCGCTATAGCCGACCGCCTGCTGCGCGCCGGTTTCCACTTCTACCCCTGGGGCGCGCCGCCCGCCGACCCGGAGACTGAAGCCGGCCTCTACCGCTTCGTCACCGCCTTCGACACCGACCTCGCCACCGTCGACGCCCTGCTCGCCGCCGCCCTGCCGACCACGTCAGAAAATACTTGATCGAAGCGCCGGGAGCGGCTATTAACCCGCCTCCCGGCTCTGGTCCCCATCGTCTAGAGGCCTAGGACATCGCCCTCTCACGGCGGTAACAGGGGTTCGAATCCCCTTGGGGACGCCAAGCCATCACCAGGTTGATGGCTTTCCAAGTATTTTTGCCCGGACTCCCCACACCAACCAGGGATGCTGCAGCGGATCGCCCGCGTGCATTGCGGTGGATTCCGCCAACTCTTCCTTTCATATCGCCCCATTTGTTGCCACAATGTTCTCATTCATGCGAGCGGCGGTGACCCATGGGCGATGATCACAGCGAACCGGTTCGTCTTGTCGAGGATGTGGATACCGGAGATCGGTTTCTCGTCTACCAGACCGAGAAGGGCCTTCGGATGGACATCCGCTTCGCGGGCGAAAGCCTGTGGATGACGCAGGCTCAGATCAGTCAGCTTTTCGGCCGCGATGTTTCAACGATTTCAAGGCATATCGCGAATGTGATCGAGGAAGGAGAACTCGACGAGGCGACTTCTTTGCAAAAAGTGCAAACAACCTCCGGTCGACCCGCAATCATATACAGCCTCGACATGGTGATCTCTGTTGGTTACCGGGTGTCGTCCGCCCAGGCGACGGTGTTCCGCCGCTGGGCGACGAGCGTTCTGGTCCAATATGCGCGCAAGGGCTTCGTCGTCGACTCGGCCCGCCTCAAGCAGCCCGACAACGCGGATCGTATCGCCGAACTTCGCGAAATCATCCGGGACATCCGGTCCGACGAAGCCAATCTGTATCGGGAACTGCGCAGGATCTGCGCGATGTGCCAGGACTATGACGGCAAGACCGAAGCCGCCCGGGCGTTCTTCCAGCATACACAGGCGAAACTGGTCTACGCGGTGACGTCGCAGACTCCCGCCGAGATCATGGCCAGCCGCGCGGACGGCCACGCCCCGGACATGGGCCTCACGAACTGGCCGAACGACAACATCAGGAAGAATGACGTCGCGGTCTCGAAGAACGATCTCGGCGACACCGAGATCAAGGAACTGAACAGGCTGACCGGCATCATTCTCGACATTTTCGAAGATCAGCTCGAGCTTGGACGCCTGGTGATCATGGCCGACGCCACCCGCCTCCTCGAACGGCAGTTGAGCCAGCTGGGACGCGCCGTCCTGACCTCCGGCGGCAGCATCGGGATGGACACGGCCAAAGCGCACGCGGAGAAGCAGTACGAAATCTTCGATGCGAAACGTAAGGCCGAGCGCCACGCCGAAGCCGACCGTGCCATTCGGGTCTTGCGGGAAGCGGACAAATCCCTGCCCAAAGCCCGGCGACCTCGCTCGCCGCGCTGATCGCCGGCTTCGCCACGAGTTTCCGCGACAATCGCCGCCGCCGCCGCTATCGTCGGTCTTCGGCGCCTGAGGGGGCCGTTGCTTGTTGCGGGATCCGTGGATGCGTTTCTTCGTCCGTCACCGAACCCTTTACCGCTATTCGGTGCCGATCCGGCTCGCGCCCCATGTACTGCGCCTGACGCCCCGCACCCCGGGGGGCTTTCAGGCGCGGCAGGAGCTGCTGGTCGATCCACTGCCCTGGTCGCGGCGGGATGGCTTCGATGGCTTCGGCAATGGCCTGATCACCCTCGAATTCCCCGATATGGCGACCGATCATCTGAGCATCGAAAGCCGTTTCGAGATCGAGGTGCCGCCACCCCCTGCGCCGGTCGGCCTTTTCCTGCCGCCGCTGCCGTGGTGGGGCGCTTATGCCGGGGCGGAGTTTGCGCCCTATCTCGGCGACAGCGCGCCGGAGCCCGCGGTCGCCGCCTTCGCCGATGGGCTGCTGGCCGATGTCGGGGGGGATGCCCTGGCTTTCCTGCGTCACCTGAACCACACGCTCCACACGAGGACCGACCGCCGCGTCCGCCTCGAGGGCGACGCCCGCTCGCCGGCCGAGACGCTGGCGACGGCGACCGGCGCCTGCCGCGACCTGACGGTTCTGTTCATGGCCTGCTGCCGGGGCTTCGGCATTCCGGCGCGGTTCGTCAGCGGTTACCAGGCGCAGGCCGAAAGCGTCGACGGCCAGCGCCATCTTCATGCCTGGCCCGAAGTCCTCCTGCCCGGCTTCGGCTGGACCGGCTTCGATCCGACCCACGGCCTGCCCGTGGCCGACGGCCATGTCGCGCTCTGCGCCGCCCCCACCCAGGAATCGACCATGCCGGTCGAAGGGGGCTTCTGGTTCGACGGCACGGTGATCACCTCGACCCTCGACTACACGGTCGAGATCGATACGCGGCGCTGAAGCGCTCGGGGGTTCACCGGCCGGACGAGGCCGGCGACCTCCCCATCAGTTCCCGCACGATGTCGTCGATGGCTTCGCCCCAGGGCCGCAGGCGCATTCCATAGACCTCGCCGAGGCGCGCCGTGGAGAGGACCGAGTTGGCGGGGCGCCGCGCCGGGGTCGGGTAGTCGCTGGTGCCGATGGCCCGGACCACGGGGCCAG
>JAOZVS010000099.1 GCA_025869435.1 Zavarzinia sp. | reverse complement strand
CCCGGCGGCCCGCGCTTCTTGCGATGTTTCCGATTACTCGGCGGCGGCCTTGGCCGCCGGGGCCGAGCTGCGGATCAGATGATCGAAGGCGCCGAGCGAGGCCTTGGCCCCTTCGCCCATGGCGATGACGATCTGCTTGTAGGGCACGGTCGTCACGTCACCGGCGGCGAAGACGCCGGGCACCGAGGTCTGGCCGCGGGCATCGACCACGATCTCGCCGCGCGGGGTCAGCTCGACCGGGCCGCCCTTCAGCCATTCGGTGTTGGGCACCAGGCCGATCTGGACGAAGATACCCTCGAGGTCGAGCACATGGGCCTCGCCGGTCTTGCGGTCCTTGTAGGCCAGGCCCTTCACCTTGCTGCCATCGCCGATCACCTCGGTGGTCTGGGCTTCCATGATGATGTCGACGTTGGGCAAGCTCTTCAGCTTGCGAACGAGAACGGCATCGGCGCGCAGCACGTCGAGGAATTCGAACAGCGTGACATGGGCGACGACACCGGCGAGATCGATCGCCGCCTCGACGCCGGAATTGCCGCCGCCGATCACGGCGACGCGCTTGCCCTTGAACAGCGGGCCATCGCAATGCGGGCAATAGGCCACACCCTTGGTGCGATATTCCTTCTCGCCGGGCACGCCCATTTCGCGCCAGCGGGCGCCCGTTGCCAGGATCACGGTCCTGGAGCGCAGCTTCGCACCCGATTCCAGCTCGATCTCGACCAGATCGCCGGGGGTGAGCGTCTTGGCGCGCTGGAGGTTCATGATGTCCACGTCATAGGACTTCACATGTTCCTCGAGCCCGGCGGCGAGGCGCGGCCCCTCGGTTTCCTTGACCGAGATGAAATTCTCGATGCCCATGGTGTCCAGCACCTGGCCGCCGAAACGCTCGGCGACGACGCCGGTGCGGATGCCCTTGCGCGCGGCATAGATCGCCGCCGCGGCGCCGGCCGGGCCGCCGCCGACGACGAGGACGTCGAAATCATCCTTTGCATTGATCTTCTCGGCCGCGCGCTTCTCGGCGCCGGTATCGATCTTGGCCAGGATCTCGCCCACTTCCATCCGGCCCTGGCCGAAGACCGCGTCGTTCAGATAGACGGTGGGCACCGCCATGATCTGAAGCGCCGTCACCTCGTCCTGGAACAGGGCGCCGTCGATCATCTCGTGCTTGATCCTGGGGTTCAGGACCGCCATGAGGTTCAGCGCCTGCACCACTTCCGGGCAGTTCTGGCAGGTCAGGGAAATATAGGTGCGGAAGCTGAAATCGCCGTCCAGCGCCTTGATCTGCGCGATGGTGTCGGCATCCACCTTGGGGGGATAGCCGCCGACCTGCAGCAGGGCAAGGACGAGCGAGGTGAATTCGTGGCCCATGGGCAGGCCGGAGAAGCGGATGCTCACCGAACCATCGGGGCGGTTCAGGCTGAACGAGGGCTTCCGCACGTCGGCGGCATTGTCCTCGCGCAGGGACACCAGGGACGAGACGTCCTTGATATCGGCCAGCAGCGAGCGCATCTGGCCGGCGGCTTCGCTGTCGTCAAGGGAGGCCACGATCTCGATCGGCGACGTGGCCCGTTCCATGTAGCCCTTCAACTGGGCCTTGAGATTGGCGTCCAACATGACAACACACTTTCTGTCTTCAGGGTGCCCATGCACCCGGAGGGGCGGCGCCCGGGGCGAATTCCCCGGGCACCTGAACATAAGGTCGGCGGATCAGATCTTGCCGACAGACGGTCGGCGGGTCAGATCTTGCCGACAGACGGTCGGCGGGTCAGATCTTGCCGACGAGGTCGAGCGACGGCTTCAGGGTCGCTTCGCCCGGGGTCCACTTGGCGGGGCAGACTTCGCCCGGATGCGAGGCGACATACTGGGCCGCCTTCACCTTGCGGAGCAGCTCCTTGGCATCGCGGCCGATGCCATTGTCGTGCACTTCGATGATCTTGATCTGGCCTTCGGGGTTGATCACGAAGGTGCCGCGATAGGCGAGGCCTTCCTCTTCGATCAGCACTTCGAAGGCGCGCGAGATCGCCAGGGTCGGGTCGGCGACCATCGGATAGGTGATCTTGGCGATCGTGTCCGAGGTGTCGTGCCAGGCCTTGTGGGTGAAGTGGGTGTCGGTCGAGACGGAATAGATCTCGACGCCCAGCTTCTGGAATTCGGCGTAATTGTCGGCGAGGTCGCCCAGCTCGGTCGGGCAAACGAAGGTGAAATCGGCCGGGTAGAACACGAAGACCGACCACTTGCCCTTCAGGGACTCTTCGGTCACCTCGACGAACTTGCCCTGATGATAGGCCTGCGCCTTGAACGGCTTCACAACGGTATTGATGAGCGACATGAGAACATATCCTTCTCGGGTTGATGTCTGGCGGAAGACCGGGCTCGGCCCCGCCGCCAGCGGAAAGTGATAGACCTAACCGCCTGACTGCGTGCCTAAAATGGCACCCAGATTAGAATAATTCAAGAGGCAGCCGCGCAGTCTTGCGCGATCGGGCGATCAGACGCGCCGATCACCGACAATACCGATCCGGCCAGCTTCGCACCGATATCGGCCCCCCGCCTTGCGGCAGATCATGACCCCGCCATCGCCAGGGACAAAATGCCCCACCCGGCCTATGATGAGGTCACGGGTCACGGCAACGCCGTGGCAGGTGTTGGGTGAGGCGTGAGGCCACGACGCCCGGAGCCCCGAATCCGGCCGGCCCTTGAAGGTCCGGCCCGCAGATCTTCGGGAGGAAGCACCATGACCATCCGCAACCCCGTGGAATGGAGCGCCGATTTCCTGGCCGGCACCGCAAGGGCGATCAACGCCGCCGGCCACGACATCTACCGCGAGGATCTGGAGACCGGCGGCCGCCTGCCCATGATCCGCCGGATCGAGCTTGCCGATCTCGGCGTCGCGCTGCGCCGCGGTCTCGACGATTTCGCCGCCTGCCGCACCGATGTCATCTTCCTGTGCCTGGTCTATCCGCTGATCGGCCTCGTGCTTGCCCGTATCGCGATGGACAGCGGCCTGCTGCCGCTGCTCTTTCCGCTCGCCTCGGGCTTCGCCCTGATCGGACCACTGGCCGGCCTCGGCCTCTACGAGATGAGCCGGCAGCGCGAGGGCGGGGCCACGGTCAGCTGGCTACAGGCCTTCGGCGTGCTGCGGGCGCCCGGCCTGACGGGCATCATTCTTCTTGGCCTCGTGCTCGTCGCCATCTTCTTCGGCTGGCAATATGCGGCGCAGACGATTTACGCCGCCACCCTGGGGCCAATGCCGCCCGCCTCCCTCGCCGCCTTCCTGCATGACGTCTTCAACACGCGGGCGGGACTGCTGATGTCGGTCGTCGGGCTAGGCGTCGGCTTCGTCTTCGCCGTCGCCGTGCTGGCGATCAGCGTCGTGTCCTTTCCGATGATGCTGGAGCGCCATGTGCGGATGGACATCGCCATCGCCACCTCGGTCAGGGTCGTCGCCGCCAACCCGCTGGCCATGGCGGTCTGGGGCCTGATCGTGGCCGGCGGGCTGGTGCTGGGCTCGCTGCCCTTCTTCGCCGGGCTGATCGTGGTCCTGCCGGTGCTGGGTCATGCCACCTGGCACCTGTACAGGCGGGTGGTCGCGCGCTGAAACCTGGTGTAGGGGTGGGGCGGCGGCACAGCCGCCCCACGTCAGAAGCCAGACCCGGAAACGCCATGCCCCAGCCCCAGCGCAAGCCCCCGCAGGACCGTCCGCCCCGCCGCCTCGACCTGCGCCGGCTGCAGATCGTCGCCCTCGCCCTGACCGCCCTCGCGGTGCTGGTGCGCCTCGGCTTCGATATCGCCGAAGGCAACTGGTAGGCCGGCCTCAGCGGTCGAGCACGGCGGCCGTCACATCGCGCACGTGGCGCGTGCCGGTCAGGGCCATCGACACGTCGAGTTCCCGGGCCAGGATTTCCAGGGTCTTCGTCACCCCGGCCTCGCCCATCGCGGCCAGGCCATAAAGGAAGGATTTGCCGATCAGGCAGCCCCTGGCCCCGAGGGCGAGAGCCTTCAGCACGTCCTGACCCGACTGCACGCCGCCATCGAACAGAATCTCCGTCTGGTGGCCGATCGCATCGACGATCCGGGGCAACGCCTTGATCGAGGAAATCGCCCCGTCGAGCTGACGCCCGCCGTGGTTGGAGACGACGACCGCGTCGGCCCCGGTCGCCGCCGCGGCCCGCGCGTCGCCGACATCGAGAATGCCCTTCAGGATCAGCTTGCCCGGCCAGATCTTGCGCACCCATTCGATATCCGCCCACGACAGGGAAGGATCGAACTGCTGCGCCGTCCAGGCCGACAGGGTGGTGAGCGAATCGGCGCCGCCGACGAAGCCGGCGAGATTGCCGAAGGATCGGCGCTTGCCCATCAGCACGCGCATCGCCCAGGCCGGCTTGGTCGCGATGTCGATGGCATTGGCGAGGGTGAGGCGCGGCGGCACCGACAGGCCGTTCTTCAGGTCGCGGTGGCGCTGGCCCTGGATCTGCAGGTCGAGGGTCAGCACCAGCGCCGAGCATCTGGCCGCGATCGCCCGCTCCACCAGGCTTTTCGAGAAACCCCGGTCGCGCATGACATAGAGCTGGAACCAGAACGGCTTGCTGGTCGCCGCCGCCACATCCTCGATCGAACAGATCGACATGGTCGACAGGGTGAAGGGCACGCCGAACGCCTCGGCCGCCCGCGCCCCGTGAATCTCGCCATTGCCGTGGAACAGGCCGGTCAGGCCCGTGGGCGCGATGGCGACCGGGATGGCGGCATTCTCGCCCACCAGGGTCGTCGCCAGCGTCCGGTCCGAGACATCGACCATCACCCGCTGGCGCAAGGGAAGCGCGGCGAGATCGGCCCGATTGGCGGAAATCGTCCGCTCGTCATAGGAGCCGCGATCGGCGTAATCGAAGATCGCCCGGGGGATGCGTTTCTTCGCCAGAGCGCGCAGGTCCTGGATATTGGTGATCGTGGTCATGTCCGCACCGAAATCCTTGCTGCTCAAGGCCAGGAATGTAGACGCCCGGTTGCCTTTCACTTGGCCTGTTCGTCGTCCCGGCGCAGGCCGGGACCTTGAGCCAGAGAGGCACCCTTGCGTCACGAGATCCCGGCCTTCGCCGGGATGACGAACGCTTTCTACGCGACCGCCGCCGCGTCCTTGGCGGCGAAGGCGGCGTCGACCTCGCGGCGCAGGAGGTCGGCCTTGCGCTGACGCACCGAATCCGATTTCAGCTGGCCGCAGGCGGCCATGATGTCCTCGCCCCGGGGCGTGCGCACCGGGCTGGCGTAGCCGGCGTCGAAGACGATCTGCGAGAAGGTCTTGATCGCCTCCGGGGTCGAGCGCTCGAAGGGCGCGCCGGGCCAGGGATTGAACGGGATCAGATTGACCTTGGCCGGAATGCCCTTGATCAGCTTGACGAGGGCGCGGGCATCGGCCGGACTGTCGTTCACGTCGCGCAGCATCACATATTCGAAGGTGATGCGGCGGGCGTTGTTCAGGCCCGGGTAATCGCGGCAGGCCTGCATCAGTTCGTTGATCGGATATTTCTTGTTCAAGGGCACGATGCGGTCGCGGATCTCGTCCGTCACGGCATGGAGCGAGACGGCGAGATTGACGCCCAGTTCCTCGCCCGCGCGCTTCATCATCGGGACGACACCGGCGGTCGACAGGGTGATGCGGCGGCGCGACAGCGAGATGCCCTCGTTGTCCATGACCAGCTTCAGGCCGGCGGCGACATTGTCGAAATTATACAGGGGCTCGCCCATGCCCATCATGACGATGTTGGACAGCAGCCTGCCGTCCGGCGACGACGGCCATTCGCCGAGGGCATCGCGCGCGATCATCACCTGCTGCACGATCTCGGCCGGGCCGAGGTTGCGCACCAGGGTCTGGGTGCCGGTGTGGCAGAAGCGGCAGGTCAGGGTGCAGCCGACCTGCGAGGAAACGCAGAGCGTGCCGCGATCGTCGTCCGGAATGAAGACCGACTCGACTTCCTGGCCATCCGGCCATTTCACCAGCCATTTGCGCGTGCCGTCGACCGACAGCAGCGATTTGGTGATCTCGGGCCGCGCCACCGTCGCCCGTTCGAGAAGGGCGGCGCGCAGATCCTTGGACAGGGTGGTCATGTCCTCGATCGTGGTCACGCCGCGGCTGTACATCCAGTGCCAGAGCTGCTGGATGCGCATGCGCCGCGGCTTGCCGCCCTGGCCGAGTTCGTCGAGCACGCGGCCCAGCGCCTCCCGGTCGAGCCCGATCAGATTGAGCTTCGAGCCGTCGGCCGGGAGAATCGGGCCTTGCGCATCAACAGTCATGGGATTTCCGGTCGGGGGTCAGAGGTTGCAGGCCTTGCCGATCGCGTCGAGCGCGGCGGAAATGCCCTTGAGGCTGAAGGTGTCGGTCGTTTCGGTGCCGCGCTGGGACGTGCCGGTGATGACGGCGTTGGCGCCCTTGCGCATGGCCTGGACGATCTTCTCGTCGGTCGCGGTTTCCCGCGCCCAGGCATTCTCGCCGTCGGTGAACAGCTCGAAAGTCTGGCCACCGATCTTGACCTTGGCGGTGGAGCCGGCCTTGAACGGATAGCCGATCAGGATCTGCACCTGGTTGCGCACGCCGCCTTCCTGGAAATGCGAGATCAGGAAGAAGATGTCGCCCCGCTTGGCCCCCTCGGGCAGGGACTTGGACGGCTTCGACGAGACGAGGCAGACATCCTTGCCGCCTTGCTTCGTCTTGAAGGCCTGCCAGTCGCCGAAGCTGCCCAGCAGCGGATTATCTTCAGCCCGGGCGGAATTCATCGCTGCGGCGGCAGCGACCATTGACAGAAACATGCCGAACGCGGCGAATAGGAAGCGTTTCATGGCGCCTGATCACAACCTTTTTCGAGAGTTCACAAGATAGCTGCCCGGGCCCCGCATTTCCACCCCTGGCCTTGCCCATTATCCCCGCGCTCAGGCGCGTGAGTCTTCAGCCCCATGCCGAACGCGGATATCAACGAACGGGAAATTCTGGCCGATTGGGTCGAGTCTGTCGCAGAAAATGGCGACAGGGCGGCGTTCGCGCGGCTTTTCGCCCATTTGGCCCCCCGCCTCAAGGCTTTTCTGCGGCGACTCGGCTCGGCCGACGCGGCGGCGGAGGAACTGGTGCAGGAGGTCATGCTGACCGTCTGGCGCAAGGCCGCGAGCTTCGACCGGCGGCAATCCTCGGTCTCGACCTGGGTCTTCACCATCGCCAGGAACCGCCGAATCGATCTGATCCGTCGCGAGTCGAAGCCCGCCCTCGACCCCGAGGAGCCGCTGCTGCGCCCGTCCGCCCCTCTCCCGGCCGATACCATCGCCGCGGAAACCCGCCGCGACGCCGCCCTGCGCGCCGCGCTGGCGGAGCTTCCGCCCGAACAGCTGGACTTGCTGCAGCTCGGATATTACGAGGGAAAATCGCATGTCGAGATTGCGGAGCTACGCAAACTGCCGCTCGGTACGGTAAAGTCTCGAATGCGTCTGGCTTTCAGTCGCTTGCGTCGTGCCATGGAGTCGTACCAGTGACGCCGTCCCATCACCTGCCCGCCGAGCTTTTGTTCGACCATGCCGCCGGCACGCTCGATCCCGCGCTCGCCGTCCTGGTCGATGGTCATCTGGCCCTTTGCCTCCAGTGCCGGGTCAAGGCCCAGGAATGCCTCGCCGTCGGCGGCGGCCTTCTCGATGCCATCGAACCCGTCGCCATGAGCGAGGGCGCTTTCGATCGCCTGATGGCGCGGATCGACAATGGGGACGTGACCTGGTTCGACACGCCGAAGCCCGCCGCGCCGTCCTTCGGCGAGGAAACGACCGATGCCCTGATCGATGTCCTGCCGCCGGCGCTTCGTCCCCTCGGCCGGCGCAGCCTGGCCACGCGGCGCTGGCGCAGCATCGCCCCCGGGGTGAAAACCCTGCAGCTCGACCTGCCGACGGGCCATCAGGGTTCGGCCCAGATCATCCGGGTCGACGCCGGCAAGGGCGTGCCGCATCACACCCATCTGGGCAATGAATACACGCTTGTCCTGTCGGGCGCCTTCAACGACCACTCCGGCCGTTTCGCTCGCGGCGACCTGCAGATCACCGATGCCTCGGTGAAGCACCGGCCGATCGCCGAGCCGGGCGAGACCTGCATGGTGCTCGCCGTGACCGACGGCCCCCTGCGCCTGACCGGCGCCCTCGGCTTCATCCAGCGCAGCCTCGGCTACTGAGAGCCTGTTTGGAAACCCCGGCCGGGTCGATCCGGCGGATCTTTCCGCGCCCCGTGGCGTCGGCGATCTTGCCGATATCACACGATATCGGCGGCGACCGCCTCCTTGCGGGACACGAAAATCTCTCGCCGGCTCTCAGCCGCCGGATTTCCAAACAGGCTC
>JAOZVS010000098.1 GCA_025869435.1 Zavarzinia sp. | reverse complement strand
CCCCCACGCCTCTGGACTGTGATCCCGGCTTTCACCGGGTTGGCAAGGCGCCGCCGGTCAGACCACCGAGATATCCGGCGCGTCGGCGGCCTTCATGCCGACGACGTGATAGCCCGAATCGACGTGATGCACCTCGCCGGAGACGCCGCGCGACAGGTCCGAGCACAGATAGAGCCCGGCGCCGCCGACATCGTCGGTCGAGACATTGCGCTTCAGCGGGGAATTGTATTCGTTCCACTTCAGGATCAGGCGGAAGTCGCCGATCGCCGAAGCGGCCAGGGTCTTGATCGGCCCGGCCGAGATCGCGTTCACCCGAATGTCGTTCTTGCCGAGGTCGACCGCGAGATAGCGCACCGAAGCCTCGAGCGCGGCCTTGGCGACGCCCATCACATTGTAATGGGGCATGACCTTTTCCGCGCCGTAGTAGGATAGGGTCAGCAGCGCGCCACCGTTCGGCATCAGCGCTTCCGCCCGCTTGGCGACGGCGGTGAACGAGAAGCACGAGATGAACAGGCTCTGATTGAAGTTTTCGGGGCTCGTGTCGACGTAGCGGCCCTTCAGCTCTTCCTTGTCGGAATAGGCGATGGCGTGGACGACGAAATCGATGGTGCCCCATTCGGCCTTCAGCGCATCGAAGACGGCGTCGATGGACGCCATCTCGGAAACGTCGCAGGGCAGGATCAGGCTGTCGGGCGTGCCGACTTCGGCCGCCAGGGGCCGCACGCGCTTCTCCAAGGCTTCGCCGAGGTAGGTGAAGGCGAGCTGACCACCCTGGGCGTGAATCGCCTTGGCAATACCCCAGGCGATGGAGCGGTCGTTGGCGACCCCCATGATAAGTCCGCGTTTTCCAGCCATTAGGCCGGCGCCGATCGACATAGGCTGATCTCCCTCAAGGCGGCGTGCAAAGCGCGCGGATTATAGACGTCTCGGGCGCTCTCTCAAGCGACGGCTTGCATCTGGTGCAATTCGTCCATGTCTCGCTTCCCGGCGGGCAACGTCCTATGTTCGCTAACGCTACCGATCAGAGGTTTCTTTCATGACCGACATACTGGCGTCCACCGACGATGCGACCCTGGCGGCACAGGGCCCCTATGATCTTTTCGCAAAATGGTTCGCCGACGCCACGGCGACCGAGGTGAACGATCCCAACGCCATGGCCCTCGCCACGGTCGACGAGACCGGCCAGCCTTCGGCTCGTGTCGTCCTGATGAAGGATTACGATGCCCTCGGCTTCGTCTTCTACACCAATTTCGAAAGCGACAAGGGCCGCGCCCTGCTGGCCAATCCGGTCGCCGGGCTGAACTTCCACTGGAAGGCGCTGCGCCGGCAGGTGCGGGTCAATGGCACCGTCGCCCCGGTCTCGGCCGCGGAAGCCGACGAATATTTCGCCATCCGCCCGCGCGACTCGCAAGTTGGCGCCTGGGCCAGCGCCCAGTCGCGCCCGCTCGCCTCTCGCGCCACCTTCGAGGCGGAGATCGCCGCCGTCGCCGCGCGGTACGAAGGGCGGGATGTGCCGCGCCCGCCGCATTGGTCGGGTTTCCGCATCACGCCAAAGCGTATAGAATTCTGGCAGGACCGGCCCTTCAGGCTGCACGACCGGGCGATCTTCACGCCGGTCGCGGGCGGCGGCTGGTCGGTTCACCGCCTGTATCCCTGATCGCCCGCGGGCCGCGCCTGTCGGCAATGCGAAGGTCCCATGACCAGTAACGACGCTTACGCGGTCCAGGCCGCCACTGTCGAGACAAGAGATGCCGCCCGGATGATGCGCCGGGCGACCATGGCGTCGGTCGGTGTCGCGACGACCCTGATCGTGATCAAGACGATCGCCTATTTCCTGTCCGGCTCGGTTTCGATGCTGTCGAGTCTGGTCGATTCGTCGCTCGACGCCGCGGCTTCGCTCGCGACTCTGTTCGCCGTGCATCAGTCGATGGCGCCGGCCGACCGGGAACATCGCTTCGGCCATGGCAAGGCCGAGGCGCTGGCCGGCCTGCTGCAGGCGGCCATCGTCGCGGGCTCGGGCGTGTTCCTGCTGTTCGAATCGGTGCGGCGCATTCTCAATCCGGCGCCGATCGACAACAGCCTGATCGGCATCGGGGTCATGGTGATCTCGATCCTGCTCACCTTTGCCCTGGTCACCTACCAGCACCGGGTCGCGACCAGGACGGGCTCGATCGCCGTCTCGGGCGACCGTCTGCACTATCTGTCGGATCTTCTGTCGAACGCGGGCGTCATCCTGGCCCTTGTCCTAGCTAGTCAGTTCGGCCTCGTCGAGGCCGATGGCATCATCGCGCTCATTATCGCCGGCATCCTGCTGCATGGTGCCTATGGCATCGTCAACGGTGCCCTCGACATGCTGATGGACCGGGAGTTGCCGGATGTGGAGCGGGCGCGCATCATCGAGATCGTGAAGACCGAACCCCGGGTCCTGGCCCTGCATGATCTGCGCACGCGGCGCTCGGGTCTTGCCACCTTCATCCAGCTTCATCTGGTGCTGGACGCCGATATGAAACTTCGTGATGCCCATGAGATCGCGGAAGCGGTAGAACAGGCATTGATCACCGCCTTCCCCGGTGCCGAGGTGATCATTCACGAGGATCCGGACGGGGTTGAGGAATCGGACGACCATGCCCGCCGGATCGGCGTCTGATCCCGGCGCGCCGGCCCGACCGAGGATCGAGCAGAACACCATGCCCGTTATTGAAAATACCCGCCGCACCCTGATCCTGACCGGCGCCAGCCGGGGGATCGGCCACGCCACGGTCAAACGCTTTTCGTCGGCCGGCTGGCGGGTGATCACCCTGTCCCGCCATCCCTTCCCCGAGAATTGCCCCTGGGCCGCCGGACCGGAAGATCATGTCCAGATCGATCTGGCCGATGTCGGCTCCATGCCCCATGTCATCGATGAAATGCGCAGCCGTCTGGTCGACGGCCGGCTCGACGCCCTCGTCAACAATGCCGGCATTTCGCCGAAGGGACCCGGCGGCAGCCGGTTGGGCACGATCGAGACGGAATTCGAGACCTGGGACCGGGTGTTCCGGGTGAATTTCTTCGCCCCCGTGCTGCTGGCCCGGGGTCTCTTGCGGGAATTGCAGGCGGCGCAGGGCTCGATCGTCAATGTGACCTCGATCGCCGGCTCGCGCGTGCATCCCTTCGCCGGCTCCGCCTATGCGACGTCGAAGGCGGCGCTGGCCGCCCTGACCCGCGAGATGGCGTCGGACTTCGGCCCGCTCGGCATCAGGGTCAACGCGATTTCCCCCGGCGAGATCGAGACCGCGATTCTCTCGCCCGGCACGGAAAAGCTGGTCGAGCAACTGCCCCTGCGCCGCCTCGGCTCGACGGCCGAGGTCGCCAAGGCGATCTATTTCCTGTGCACCGAGCAGTCGTCCTACATCACCGGGGCGGAGTTGCACATCAACGGCGGCCAGCACGTCTGATCCGGTCCCGGGAGGATCGCCGCCGATCCTCCCCCATTTCCGATTAAAATTGTTTCGCACTGCGGCGAAGCCGGTATTTACGGCGGCGGCGGACGTGTTACGCTTCCTTTACGAAGCAGGTGTTCAATCAAATCGCGGGGACTTCCCCGCAATCGATCAAATCCCGGGAGCCGGTCTTATCCAGCGCATGTAACAGTCAAGAAACGGAGGGTTCCGCATGAGCGACTTCGAGCGCATGTTGTCGGACTATCGCCTTACCACGGCGGAAATCCTGTACCATATGCCGGATCATCCGAGCTTGCTGCAAAGCTATACCTGGCAGAAACTTGACATCGCGCCGCGCTACCCCGAGCTGAAACGCTTCCTCGACTTTTGGGAAGCCAATCTCGACGGCAAGCTCCATTCGGTGAAAGTGATGACCAACCGGATCATCAAGCCGAGCGAATACAGCCACACCCAGAATTACTTCACCCTGCATTGATCGGGGCCGCGCCCCGTCATCGCGGCGTCAGCACCTTGAAGATGCCGGTGCCGGAGGCGATCGTGGTCTCGCCCGACCAGATGCGCCCCTGCACCGTGCGGAACGAGTCGTTGGCGGCGACGATGCGGCCCGTGCCCTCGACCCAGGCCCCGAAGGGGGCGCCTGCGATGAAATCGACCAGCAGGCGGACGGTGATCCAGTTGGTGCCGGTGCGGTGCGAGATGGCATGACCGAAGGTGACATCGGCGAAGCCCATCAACATGCCGCCATGGCAATTGTTCAGCGTGTTGGTGAGATGGGGGCCGACCCGAAAGGCCCGGATGAAGCCGCCGTCCGCCGTTTCGCGCTCGAACAGCGGGCCGATGGACAGGCCATAACCGCTTCGGATCGGCAGGCGGTTGAACCCGGGCGGCGGGGCGGGATCGAAGGTCGTGCTGATGTCATCATTCATGGCGCCATCGGACGAAGTGCTGAATTCGCCGTCAAGCCCCAAGCGATCAGAGTGCGAAGAGCGGAACGCCCAGCAGGGACGGGAACAGGGCCATGATCGGGTCCGGCCGGGTGAACTGGATGCGGCCCCAGGATTCGCCCGTCTCGACCCACCCTTGCGCCCGGTAGAAGGCGCGGCCCGACGTGTTCCGGGCATCGCAGCGCAAGTGAGCGCCAAGGCCCAGAATCCGGCCCGATTCCGCCAGCAGCAGCGCGCCCGCGCCCCGCCCTTGCGCCTCGGGCGAGACGAAGAGCAGTTCAAGCTCGCGGTGGTGGCGGTCCAGGCCGGCGAAACCGGCGACCAGCCCCTGATGTTCGACGATGAGGATCTCGAGGCCGGCGGTCGCCAGATCGAAATCCTCGGTCGAGAAGCGATCGGCGGGCACGTCCGGCCGCGCCCGGCGCCGGGCCGCGACGAAGATATCGGCGCAGGCCCTTGCCTCCGCCGGACACATGGGCCTCACGCGAAGCCTGCCGCCTTCCGCCATGTCATTCCATCCCCTGGCCGGATGACCGCTCCCGCGGTCTATCCGCGTTTGGCATGACAGCCCACCAGATGATCATCCACCATCCCGACGGCCTGCATGAAAGCATAAACGATGGTCGGCCCGACGAAGCGGAAGCCGTATTGTCGCAGGGCCTTCGACAGGGCCTCGGCCTCGGGGCTCGCGGTCGGGGCCTGCGAAATGCTGGTCCAGCTGTTCACGATCGGGCGATCCTTCACGAAGGACCAGAGGAAGCGGGAAAAATCGCCTTCCCGGGCTTCGATCTCGAAGAAACCCTTCGCATTGCCGATCGTTGCCTCGATCTTGCCGCGGTGGCGGACGATGCCGGCGTCGGCGAGGGCGGCGGCGATTTCCGCCTCGCCCCAATGCACCAGTTTCCCCGGCTCGAAGCCGTCGAAACGGGCGCGGAAGCCGTCGCGCTTGCGCAGGATGGTGATCCAGGCCAGGCCCGCCTGGAAACCGTCGAGCATCAGTTTCTCGAACAGGGCGCGGCTGTCCCGCTCGGGCACGCCCCATTCCTCGTCGTGATAGGCCATGTATTCGGGCAGGGTGCCGCACCAGGGACAGCGGGCCTTGCCATCATCGTGAGTGATGAGACCGGTTTCGCGCATCATGCCCCCGTCGGCGCGACCGGCCGCAGGACGAGGCCATCGGCGGTGAAGACATGATCCTCGCCCTCGGCCGGGTCCAGATATTCGAGGCGGATCATGGCGAGGCCGACGCCCGGCACCGCCGTCCGCATCGCGCCCGCGTCGTGGCCGCCGAACAGGATCGTGGTATCGGGCGCCGGGGCCGGGGCCGAGGGATCGAATTCCACGGTCATCAGCTTCTTGCGGATGGTGCCGCGATGCTTGGTCCGCGCGGTCAACTCCTGGCCGACATAGCAGCCCTTGGTGAAGGAGACGCCGTTCAGCTCCTCGAAATTATTCTCGAGCAGGAAGCCGCGATCGACCGCGATATCGCGCGAGCCGTCAGGCACGCCAAGACGCAGACGGTGACGGTCCCATGCGGCCTCCCCCTCGGTCAGGGCAAGCCCGGCGGCGGTCAATGCCGCTTCCACGACGGCCCGGGGACCGAGAAGGCGCACGCCGAGCGCGTCCTTGCGCGGGTCGACGAAGACCGCGCCGCCGCCGTCGAGCGGGCGGGCGGTGCCGGCCTCCCCGGCAAGGCCGAAGCGGGCGGCGACACCATCCCCGAAGGCGACGGCGACGACATGATCCTCGGGCGCGGCGATGCCGATCCTGGCGCGCAGGCGATATAGGGTCAGCCGGCGCTGGAGATCGGTCTTGCGCGCCTCTTCCGTGTCGATCAGCAGGCCGTCGCCGGTATCGGCGATGATCAGCTCGTGCAGGAATTTGCCCTGCGGCGTCAGCAGGGCGCAGAACAGGGCGTGCCGCGGGGTCAGCAGGGTGGTGTCGTTGGAGACGAGACCCTGGAGGAAGGCGCCGACTTCCGCGCCGTCGAGGCGCAAGAGACCTCGGCCCGGCAGCAGCGTGGCGATGGGCGTTGCATTTTCAATCATGTCCAAAGAGTTCGGCGCGGCCGCCCGTTAGTCAAGTGCCGGGCGAGCATGACCGTCATCGACCAAAGACACGGGCCGGGGCCTGATCGAGTTCCACCCGCGCATGATCGAGGCCGATCGCCATCGCCCGGTCGAAGGCCTTCCAGTCGAGGAAATCGATGCTTTCCACCGGCGGCCGCAACAGGAGGTCGGCAAGGCCCGGCCCCAGCAATTCGCCCGCCGGGGATTTCACCGTGCCTGCCCGCAGCAGGATCTGGAAGATCGAGGGCATTCGGGGGCGTCGGCGCAGGAACAGGCGCTCGAACGTACTCTCCTCCGGCCGGGCGCCGGGGGCGGAAAAGGCCGGCGCCTCGCCGACATCGACCGCGATGATGGCGCCCCGGCCGAGCGCCCGCATGGGCGTGACCGGCAGATTGTCGAGGACGCCGCCGTCGGCGAAGACCGTGCCGGCCTCGTCCACCCAGGGCGGCATGATGCCCGGGATGGCGACGCTGGCGCGCAGCCAGGACCACAGCGGGCCGTCGCGGTGCACCGCCAGTCGGCCCTCGGTCAGATTGGTGGTGACACCGTAATAGGGTAGCCAGAGATCCTCGATCCGCCGCTCGCCGAAGGCTTCGCGCAGGCGCCGGGTCACCCGGCGGCCGGCGGTCAGGGCGACGAGGGGCAGGGTGAAGTCGTTCACCGGGTTGCTGTCGACGAAGGCGCGGCGCAGGCGGGGTTCCGCCTCGAAGGCTTCCCACTGCATGGCGGCGCCGGCGCCGACGATGGCGCCGATCGAACAGCCGCCCACCATGTCGACCGGCACGCCCGCCTCGGCGAGGGCGCGCAACACGCCGAGATGGGCGAAGCCCCGCGCGCCGCCGCCCGACAGGACGAGACCGACCGCATGGCCGGTGATCTGGCGCGCCAGCCGCGCCGAATCGCCCCAGTCGCCGACCCGGACATGGTGATGCAGCGCCAGCATCCGGCCGTCCAGAAAGGCCGCGCTGCCGCTGGGGGCCAGCCGGTCGTGGGGGTGCAGCAGCACGAGTTCGAGGCCAAGACCCCTGTCCCGCGCGGCGGCTTCCAGCGGGTGACGGTGCAGGGCGCGCGTGTCGTCGGCATCGGCGATGACAAGGACGATATCCGCCTGGCGCAGGCACAGGCGGCTCCACGGCCCCGCCGTCTCGTCGGCCTGATAGAGGATATAGTCGTTGGCGGTCTCGATATCGTGGAACCAGTCGGTCTGGCGATTGCCGCCCTCGGTCTCGCCGATTTCCGCGACTCGGCCGTAGAGTCTCATGGCCCGGGCGAGGTCGCGGCGAAGGGCGGTGCAGTCGCGGGCATTGCCGGCGGGCAGCAGCGCGATGCTGCGCGGCCGCGTCGGCGGCGCGCCGCCCGGGTGGTCCTGAATCGCCTCCAGCCGCATGACGATCTGGCGGGTCAGTCGCAGCATGGCTTCCGGGTGGCGGCAGACCAGGGCTTCGAAGGCGGCGCGGTCGAGACGCAGGATCTCGCAATCCCGTTCGGCGATGACCGAGGCGGAACGCTCGCGCCCGGTGATCAGCGCCATTTCGCCGACGACCTCGCCGGCCTCGATGCGGGCGATCCGCCGCCGGACGCCATCGGGCGCCACCCGGACGACCGACAGCCCGCCCCGCAACACGACATAGAGCGCGTCGCCCGGCTCGCCCTGGGCGAACAGCATGTGGCCACCGGGCAGGCTGAACCATTCGCCATGCTCGACCACGGCGGCCCGCTCATCGTCGCCGAGGTCGGCGAAGAAGGCGATGCCGTCGATCAGGGTGGCGCCGTCGCCCCCTTCGCTCATCGGATCAGACGAGGCGCCAGCGCGCGTCGATCGTCGCCGCCGGCTCGGCCGCGACCTTGCCCTGATCGAGAAGATGCAGCAGATGGGCGAAGGTCGAGCGCGCGGCGGCCGGGAACAGGCCGGGGGCGACCCCGGCATAGATGACGGGGACCATGTCCAAGATGTTCGTCCGCCCCTCGGCCAGTTGATGGATGATCTGCGCCTC
>JAOZVS010000097.1 GCA_025869435.1 Zavarzinia sp. | reverse complement strand
ATAGTGGCGGGAAAGTCGGCGTCTGGGCGGCCACGCTTGATGAACTGGTCGCCGAACTTGACATTGTGATCGTTGTTTCAGCCGGCAACCGCGGGCCACGCAACGGCAATCGCATTGAACAGGCCGTGACGGAATATCCGGACTATCTTTTAGAGTCCGCCAATCGCCTGTGTGAACCGGCCGGCGCAATGAACGTCATCACGGTTGGGTCTCTCGCTCATGGTGAGGGTCTGGGTCCAAGTGTCATAAACAATGTTGGCGTGCAGGCTATCACCCGCACTGCCGAGCCTTCTCCTTTCACGCGTATCGGCCCCGGAATACGGGGGGCGATCAAGCCAGACGTCGTCGACATCGGGGGAACACTGATCTATGACCCCGTTGTGCGGCGGCTGCGGGGCGGTGAGGACCACGCCGAAGCGGGCGTTCTGTCGCTACATAATCGCCCGGTTGATCGCCTTTTCGTCGGCGGTTCAGGAACCTCCTATTCTGCGCCGCTGGTGGCCTACAAAGCGGGCCAGATTCTTGCTCGCTTCCCTGGAGCCTCAGCGAACCTAGTACGGGCGCTCATTGTCAATGGTGCCACCATACCTTCGGAAGCTAGCGCGCGACTCCAACAACTCGGTGCAGATGCCGAACGGCTGATTTGCGGGTATGGACAGGTCAACCTCGAGCGAGCCGCCTTTTCTGACAATGCGCGCGTCGTGCTCTACGCCGAGGACGAACTGGAGGTCGATCACTTCGCAGTTTACCAGATCCCTATTCCAGAAATCTTCCAGACTGAACGCGGACGCCGGACAATACGCGTGACGCTGGCTTTCGATCCTCCTGTACGGCACACGCGACGAGATTATGTCGGTAACAACATGGGCTTCCGACTTATTCGCGGTTGTGATCCAGAACTGATCTTTGAACACTTTCGTAGGCGTATCATTGCCGCAGACGGCCCATTTCCGGAAATACAGGGCCGCTTTAACTGCGATTTGAAACCGGGACCGGCTTTACGAGAAAAATCTACTCTGCAATCAGCTAATTTTATTTTCTCACGTAATGCTGAAGATTATGGCGACACATATTATTTAATGGTGCGCTGTGCCGGAGGCTGGGCCGCAGGTGTTACACGTCAAGCCTTCGCAGTAGTGGTAGAAATTGCACATGAGGCCAACATTCGGCTTTACGAACGACTGCGGCAGCGCGTTCGTTTGCCCGCATAACCGGTGCCCGTCTTACGGCCCTAATAGTTTTAATACTGAACACCCCTCGCCACGCTTTTGCCCAGATTCGGCCCTTCGGCGGCCCTATTGGGGGGGCACATTCATCAGCGTTGGTCCTCAACGATGGCCCGACCGGATGTCAGGAAGACCCCCAAGCCCCCAGCCCCCTTCCTGATGTTCGGTCGGTCCGGACCGTCGGTTCCGCCGGACGCAAAAGCCCCCCCTCGTGTCCGGCGGACCACCCGATGCCCCTCCCCTTCCGAAGCTGTCGCGCCGAAACGCGCTTGATCCGCGCCGTGCCGGCACATAGCCTGCGCCGCCGGGGTCTGCCCGCGCCGGGTGCCCGAAAGTTGGATGAGCCGCATGTTGGATGAACCCGCCCCTCGGGATGCCAGGGTTGGCGCTGTCGGGGATGCCGCCGCGCCGATGATCGAGATCGTCGATCTGGTGAAACGCTTCGGACCCTTCACCGCCGTCGACGGCGTCTCCTTCGCGGTCGGGCGGGGCGAGGTTCTGGGTTTCCTGGGGCCGAATGGCGCCGGCAAGTCGACGACGATGAAGATGGCGGCCGGTTTCCTGTCGCCCACGCGCGGCCGCATCGCCATCGCCGGCCATGATGTCGAGACCGACGCCATCGCCGCCAAGCGGGCGCTGGGCTATCTGCCGGAAGGCGCGCCCGCTTACGGCGACATGACGCCCCGGAGCTTCCTCGATTTCCTCGGCCGGGTGCGCGGGCTGGAGCGGGCGGTGCTGGCCCGGCGGCTGGCGCAGGTCGTCGAGGAGATTCAGCTCGCCGCCGTGCTGGACCAGCCGATCGAGACCCTGTCCAAGGGCTTCAAGCGCCGCGTCGGCCTCGCGGGGGCGATCCTGCACGATCCGCCCTGCCTGATCCTCGACGAGCCGACCGACGGCCTCGACCCCAATCAGAAGCACGAGGTGCGCAACCTGATCCGCCGCATGGCGCCGGACAAGGCCATCGTCGTTTCCACCCATATTCTCGAGGAAGTCGAGGCGGTGTGCAGCCGGGCGGTGATCATCGACCGGGGCCGCGTCGTCGCCGACGGAAGGCCGGCGGAACTCGTCGCCCGTTCGCCCTTCCATAATGGCGTGCGCCTGCGCCTCCTTGCCACCGTCGCCGACCTCGGCGCGCGGCTCGCAGATGTGCCGGGGGTTACCCGGGTGGTGACGCCGGAAGCCGGCACGCCGGGGCGCGATTTCCTGGTGGTGCCGGCGGCCGGCGCCAGCATCATCGAAGGGGTGGCGGCGCGCCTTCGCCAGACCGGCATCGCCATCGAGACCATGGCGGTCGAGCACGGCAAGCTGGAAGACGTCTTCCGCGATCTGACCACCAGCGACGCCGCCCGCACCGGAGCCCGGCCATGAAGTCCGTCTGCACCATCGCCAGGCGCGAGCTGGCCGGCTATTTCGCCACGCCGCTCGCCTATGTCTTCATCATCGTCTATCTGTTCCTGACCGGCATCTTCACCTTCTATGTCGGCAATTTCTTCGAGCGGGGCGAAGCCGATCTGGTGCCCTTCTTCGATTTCCACCCCTGGCTCTATCTGTTCCTGATCCCGGCCATCGCCATGCGCCTGTGGGCCGAGGAGCGGAAGAGCGGCACCATCGAATTGCTGCTGACCCTGCCGGTGCCGCTGTGGGCCGCGATCACGGGCAAATTCCTCGCCGCCTGGGGCTTCACCGCCATCGCCCTCGCCCTCACCTTTCCCATGTGGATCACGGTGAATTACTTGGGCCAGCCCGACAACGGCGTCATCCTCGCCGGCTATATCGGCTCGCTGCTGATGGCCGGGGCCTATCTCGCCATCGGCTCGTGCCTGTCGGCGGCGACGCGCAACCAGGTGGTGGCCTTCGTGCTGACGGTCGTCGTCTGCTTCCTGTTCACGGTCTCGGGCGCGCCCATGGTGCTCGACGCCTTCTCGGGCTGGGCGCCGCAGGCCATCGTCGATACCGTCGCCTCCTTCAGTTTCCTGACCCATTTCAACGGCATCGTCGCGGGCGTCATCGAGGCGAAGGACATCGTCTTCTTCGCCACGCTGATCGTGGCCGCGCTGGCGGCCAATGCCATCGTCATCGACATGAAGAAGGCGAGCTGACCCCATGGCCCCCACCCGCGTCCGCGTCGCCGGCGGCCTCGCCCTCGTGCTGATCGCCGCCCTGTTCCTCGCCGTCAACCTGATCGTCCAGGTCGGCGGAGCCGGGCTTCGCCTCGACCTCACCGAGCGCCAGCTCTATACGCTGTCGCCCGGCACCCGTTCCGTCCTCGACAAGCTGGACGAGCCGGTCACGCTTCGCCTGTTCTATTCGGCGACCCTGTCCAACCAGTTCCCGGCGATCAAGACCTTCGCCGGCCGGGTGACGGAATTGCTCGACGCCTTCCGCCGGGCGAGCGACGGCAAGGTCCGGGTCGAGATCATCGACCCCATCTCCTATACGACGACCGAGGACGAGGCGGTGGCCGCCGGCATCCAGGGGAACGACACGCCGTCGGGCGAGAGTTTCTATTTCGGCCTCGTCGGCACCGGCCCCATCGGCGGCCGCGAGGTCATGCCGGTGATCACGCCCGACCGGGAATCCTTCCTCGAATATGATTTCGCGCGGATGATCGTCTCGCTCACCGCCGAGCGGAAGCCGGTGCTGGGGGTCATTTCCGCGCTGCCGCTCGATGTCGGCTTCGGCGGGCCGATGGCGGCGCTGCGCGGCCAGTCCCATCCCTTCGCAGTCTATTCGCAGCTGTCCGAGCTTTACGACGTCCGCCAGATGGCACCCGATTTCGTCGAGATCGGCAGCCATGTCGACCTGTTGCTGATCGCCCATCCGCCCCGCCTCGGGCCGCAGCAGCTCTATGCCATCGACCAGTTCGTCATGGGCGGCGGCAAGGCCGTGGTCATCCTCGACCCCAATGCCGAGGTCGCGATGCAGGGCGCCCAGCGCGGCGCGCCGCCGCCGCAGACCGCCTCGGACCTCGGGCCGCTGGCCGCCGCCTGGGGCTTCAAGGTCGATACCGAGAAGGTGGTGGGCGACGGCGACCTCGCCACCAAGGTCACGGTCGCGGGCAACCGCCGGCCGATGGACTATCTCGTCTGGATCCGCGCCGGCAAGGCGCAGATGAATACCGCCGACATCGTTACCGGCGACCTGAACCAGGTCATGTTCGCGACCGCGGGCGCCATCGAGACGCTGGACGGCGCCACGACGACGGTCGAGCCGCTGATCGAGACGACGGCCAATGCCGGCACCTTCAACCCGGTCGCCGTCCGCATGACCGGCAACCCGGAAGACCTCGCCAAACTGTTCAAGCCCGAGGACCGGCGCTTCATCCTCGCCGCCCGCATCACCGGCCCGGCGAAGACCGCCTTCCCCGATGGCCCGCCCAAGGTCGACGAGAAGGACCAGCCGAACCCGCCGAAGCCCGGCGAGGCCCCGGCCTTCGGCGCGCGCGAACGGGCGCAGGTGACGGACGCCAACCTGAACCTGATCGTCATCGCCGATGCCGACGTGCTGGACGACCGCCTGTGGCTGCAGGACGGCGGCCCGGGCGCCGGGCGCCAGCAGCAGGTGCCCATCGCCGACAACGGCAATCTGATCGTGAACGCGGTCGAGAATCTGGCCGGCTCCACCGACCTGATCGCCATCCGCGGCCGGGGCCCGGCCAGCCGGCCCTTCACCGTCGTCGCCGACATGAAGAAGGCGGCGGAACAGAAATTCCTGACCCGCAGTCAGGAGCTTCAGGCCAAGCTGCAGGCGACCGAGGCCAAGATCCAGGACCTGCGCGGCGGCGGCGCGGCCAGCGGCGCTATCGTCTCGGCCGAGACCGAAAAGGCGCTGGCCGACGCAAGGGCCGAGGTCGCCGCCACAAGGCGTCAGCTCCGCGACGTGCAGCGCAGCCTCGATGTCGATATCGAGCGGCTGGAAGCGAACTTACGTTTCGTCAACATGGGGCTGGTGCCCCTCGTCGTCGCCCTCGTCGCCCTCGGACTGTCGCTGGCCCGCCAGCGGCGGCGCCGGGCGCGGCGCGGCGTGAATTGAGGCATAAGCCCATGCGCCGCTCCACCCTCGCCATCCTGCTTGGCCTGACCCTTTTCCTCGCCGCCATCGGCGCCTGGCTCGTCGCCGACAGGATCGCGCAGACCAGCGCCGATCTCTCCGGCCAGCTGATGCTGCCCGGGCTGAAAGCCCGGCTGAACGATGTGACCGAAGTGGACATCGCCGGGGCCGAAGGCCGCTTCACCCTGAAGCGCGGCGGCGCCGACCATTGGGTCATGGCCGAGAAGGGCGACTATCCGGCCGATTTCGGCAAGGTCCAGCGCCTGCTGCTCGCCCTCGCGGACCTGCGCGCCATCGAGCCGAAGACCGCCCGCCCCGACCGTTTCCACTTCATCGACGTCGAGGATGTCGGCCCCGGCACCCGCGGCCTGCAGCTGACCGTGAAGGGGCCGGACGGCCGCGCCTTCGGCGACATGATCTTCGGCAAGCCGTCGTCGGTCATGGGCGCCGCCAAGGTGCCGCGCTTCTTCGTCCGCCCGGCCGGCCAGCCTCAGTCCTGGGAAGCGGAAGCCGACGTCCGGCTGGAGCGCGACGCCGCGCAATGGCTGGAACGCGACCTCGTCGTCATCGCGCCCGACCGTTTCCGCGCGGCCAGCGTCACGATCGACGGCGCCGCCGCCCGCATCAGCCGGGCAAAGCCGGGCGATGTCTTCACCCTCGACGGGCTCGACGCCGGCACCGAGCAGGTGAAGCCGGCGCGGGTCAACGCCCTCTCCGTCGCCGCCTCCTACCTCGCGCTCGAGGATGTCCAGCCGGCCGACAAGGCCCCGGCCGGCACGCCGCTCGGCCGCGTGGTGTTCGAGACCTTCGACGGCATCACCCTCGCCCTCGATCTCGTTTCCATCGACGGTCAGGGCTGGGCCCGGATCGACGCCGCCTTCGATCCCGCGATCGCGGGCGAAAGCCGCCTGCTCGACCCGGCGCAGGACGCGGGCGGCCAGCCGGTGGTGCGCCCGGCGGAAGACGCAAGGGCCGAGGCCGGCGCCATCGCCGCCCGCACCAAGGGCTGGCTCTATCGCCTCGACGGCACAAGGGTGATCGACCTGACGCCGAAGCGCGCCGACCTCGCCGAAGCGAAGCCCGCCGCGCCCCCGGCACCCACCCCCGAAGCTACCCCCGTGCCGCCGGCCCAATAAGGGGCCTTGAAGGCGGGGGGCGCCTTCCTATATCGACGAGCGCTTGAGACTCTTCAATTGAGGCAAAAAAAATGACGGCTGAAGCGATCGAAACCCGTGGCTTCGAGACGGAGGTGGCGCGCCTCCTGCACCTGATGGTGCATTCGGTCTATTCCGACAAGGACATCTTCCTGCGCGAGCTGATCTCCAACGCTTCCGACGCCTGCGACAAGCTGCGCTACGAGGCGCTGACCGATGCGTCCCTGACCGCGGACGATCCGGGCTTCCGGGTCGAGATCGCCATCGACCGCGCGGCCCGCACCCTGACCATTTCCGACAATGGCATCGGCATGTCCCATGACGAGCTGATCGCCAACCTCGGCACCATCGCCCGCTCCGGCACCTCGGCCTTCGTCGAACAGCTTTCGGGCGACGAAAACAAGGACATGAACCTGATCGGCCGTTTCGGCGTCGGCTTCTATTCCGTGTTCATGGTGGCGAGCCGGGTCGAGGTCGTGTCGCGCCGCGCGGGCGAGACCAAGGCCCACGCCTGGGAATCGGAAGGCACCGGCACCTATACGCTGCGCCCCGCTGAACGCGCCACCCGCGGCACCACGATCATCCTGCACATGCGGGAAGGCGACGACGAATTCCTCGATCCCTGGCGCCTGAAGCGGATCGTGAAGACCTATTCCGACCATATCGCCCTGCCCGTCGTCCTGAAGGCCGGCGCCGACGAGGGCCAGACCGAGGACGAGACGCTGAACGCCGCCTCGGCCCTGTGGACGCGGCCGAAGTCGGACATCACCGCCGAGCAATATACCGAATTCTACCGTCACGTCGGCCATGCGGTGGACGAGCCCTGGGCGACCATCCACTGGAAGGCGGAAGGCACGATCGAATATACCGGCCTGCTGTTCATCCCCAGCAGCCGGCCCTTCGACCTGTTCGATCCCAAGCGCCAGTCGCGGCTGAATCTCTATGTCCGCCGGGTCTTCATCACCGACGATTGCGAAAGCCTGCTACCGGGTTACATGCGCTTCGTGCGCGGCATCGTCGATTCCGCCGACCTGCCCCTCAACATCTCGCGCGAGATGCTGCAGGAAAGCGCCCTGACCGCCAAGATCCGCGCCGGCCTGGTGAAGAAGATCCTGTCCGAGCTGGAAAAGCGCAGCACCGACGTCACCGCCTACAAGGCCTTCTGGGATGCCTTCGGTCCCGTCCTGAAGGAAGGCCTCTACGAGGATTTCGAGCGCCGCGAGCAGGTGCTGAAACTCGCCCGCTTCCGCACCACGAGGTCGGGTGACGAGCTTGTCAGCCTCGCCGATTATGTCGCGCGGATGCGGCCGAACCAGACCGCGATCCATTTCATCACCGGCGACGCCGCCACCATCGCCTCCTCGCCCCAGCTCGAAGCCTTCAAGGCGCGGGATGTCGAGGTCCTGCTGCTGTCCGACCCGATCGACGATTTCTGGACCGGCGCCGGCCTCGATTTCGAGGGCAAGCCGTTCCAGTCGGTCACCCGGGGCGACATCGACCTGTCGCTGATCCCAGAAGCGGAAACCCCGGGCGAGAAGGCGGCGGAAGCGCCGGAAGCCGATATCGCCACGCTGATCGGCGCGGCCAAGCTCGCCCTCGGCGATGCGGTGAAGGACGTCCGCGTCTCGAAGCGCCTGACCGACAGCGCGGTCTGCCTCGTCGCCGACGCCAGCGACATGGACATGCACCTCGCCCGGCTGATGCGCGCGGCCAAGGGCACGGGCGCGGCGGCGGATGCCCCCCGCATCCTCGAAATCAACCCGCGCCACCCGCTGGTGAAAGCCCTCGCCACCCGCGCCGCCGCCGCCAGCGCCGATGATCTGTCCGATGCCGCGCATCTGCTGCTCGACCAGGCCCGCATCGTCGAAGGCGAAGGCCCGCAAGACCCCATCGCCTTCGCAAGGCGCCTGTCGGAGATGATGGTTCGCGCGGTCGGGTAAACCCCGCGCCCCCACCTCACCCCCCGCCCTCTCCCCCCTGAAGGGCGGAGAGGGGGCTCATTCTCCCTCTCCGCCCCCTGGGA
>JAOZVS010000096.1 GCA_025869435.1 Zavarzinia sp. | reverse complement strand
TCGTCAAGCGCCTGGAAAACGAAACCAAGACCGCCTCGGGCATCGTGATCCCCGACAACGCCGCCGAGAAGCCCGACCAGGGTGAAGTGGTGGCCGTTGGCCCCGGCAAGCTGGACGAGGACGGTGACCGCATTGCCATGAGCGTGAAGGTGGGTGACCGCGTGCTGTTCGGCAAGTACAGCGGCCAGACCGTGAAGGTTCACGGCGACGAGCTGCTGGTCATGAAGGAAGACGATCTGTTTGCCGTGGTCGAGAAGTAATTCCCGCCCATACCAAACCATCAATTTTCATAGCTGCTCTCGCTTGATATACAAGCCTTTGCAGCCTGTTTGATTCAAATTTCGTAGGAGCCACACATGGCAGCAAAAGACGTAGTTTTCGGCGGCGAAGCCCGCGCCCGCATGGTTGAAGGCGTGAACATCCTGGCCAACGCGGTCAAGGTGACCCTGGGCCCCAAGGGCCGCAACGTGGTACTCGAGCGCTCGTTCGGCGCCCCCACCGTGACCAAGGACGGCGTGTCCGTGGCCAAGGAGATCGAGCTCAAGGACAAGATCCAGAACATGGGCGCCCAGCTCGTGAAGGAAGTGGCCTCCAAGACCAGCGACAACGCCGGTGACGGCACCACCACCGCCACCGTGCTGGCCCAGGCCATCGTGCGCGAAGGCAGCAAGTACGTGGCCGCCGGCCTGAACCCCATGGACCTCAAGCGCGGCATCGACAAGGCCGTGACCGCCCTGGTGGAAGAGCTGAAGAAGGCCTCCAAGGCCACGACGACCTCCAAGGAAATCGCCCAGGTGGGTTCGATCTCCGCCAACTCCGACTCCAGCATCGGCGAGATCATCGCCAACGCCATGGACAAGGTGGGCAAGGAAGGCGTGATCACCGTCGAGGACGGCAAGAGCCTGAACAACGAGCTGGACGTCGTGGAAGGCATGCAGTTCGACCGCGGCTACCTCTCGCCCTACTTCATCAACAACCCCGAGAAGCAGGCAGCGGTCCTGGAAAACCCCTTCGTGCTGCTGTTCGACAAGAAGATCAGCAACATCCGCGACCTGCTGCCCACGCTGGAAGCCGTGGCCAAGGCCGGCCGTCCGCTGCTGATCATCGCCGAGGACGTCGAAGGCGAAGCCCTGGCGACCCTGGTGGTGAACACCATCCGCGGCATCCTGAAGGTCGTGGCCGTCAAGGCGCCCGGCTTCGGTGACCGCCGCAAGGCCATGCTCGAAGACATCGCCATCCTGACGGGCGGCAAGGTCATCGCCGAGGAAGTGGGCCTGTCGCTGGAGAAGGTGACCCTGGCCGACCTGGGCCAGGCCAAGACCATCGAAGTGGGCAAGGAAAACACCACCATCATCGACGGTGCCGGCAATGCCGACGACATCCAGGCGCGCGTCAAGCAGATCCGCGTCCAGATCGAGGAAGCCACCAGCGACTACGACCGCGAGAAGCTGCAGGAGCGCGTGGCCAAGCTGGCCGGCGGCGTGGCCGTGATCAAGGTCGGCGCTGCCACCGAGGTCGAGATGAAGGAAAAGAAGGCCCGCGTGGAAGACGCCCTGCACGCCACCCGCGCTGCGGTGGAAGAAGGCATCGTGGCCGGTGGCGGCGTGGCCCTGCTGCGCGCACGCCAGGCCGTGGGCGAGATCAAGGGTGAGAACCCCGACCAGGATGCCGGCGTCAAGCTGATCCTGAAGGCCATCGAGGCGCCCCTGCGCGAGATCGTGAACAACGCCGGCGGCGAACCCAGCGTGGTCGTCAACGCCGTGCTGGCCGGCAAGGGCAACTACGGCTTCAACGCCGCCAACGACACCTACGGCGACATGCTGGAGATGGGCATCCTGGACCCCACCAAGGTGACCCGCACGGCCCTGCAGAACGCCGCGTCCGTGGCCTCGCTGCTGCTGACGACCGAGGCCATGGTGGCCGAGGCTCCGAAGGACGACGCCCCCGCAGGCGGCATGCCCGACATGGGCGGCATGGGTGGCATGGGCGGCATGGGCATGTAATCGCCCCGGCCCGCTGGCGCCTGCCAAGGCGCCATGCGATCCCCTTCAAAAGCCCGCAGGCATTGCGCCTGTGGGCTTTTTTCATCTCATCCCCAAAGGGGGAAGCGCGGCCAGGATTCAGATCATTGGCGCGAGGCGCCGCAGCAGCCCCGCAGTCGAGGCATCCAGCCCCTGGATGTCGCCCGTGGCCAGGCGCGGTTCCAGGTCCCTGGCGATCGTCTTGCCCAGTTCCACGCCCCATTGGTCGAAGCTGTTGATGCCCCACAGCGCGCCGCTGGCGAACACGCGGTGCTCGTAGAGGGCGATGAGCGCGCCCAGCGACGCCGGGTCCAGGCGTTCGAGCAGCAGGAAGGTGCTGGGCCGGTTGCCCGTGAAGCGGCGGTGGCCGTCCTGCTCGTACGGGCGGCCCATCATCAGCGCGCGCGCCTGGGCCAGGGCATTGGCCACCAGGCGCGGGTGCTGCCGGCCCAGGTCGCGCCCGCCGGCGCGCAGCGCGATGAACTCCACGGGCACGGTATCCGGCCCCTGGTGGATCATCTGGAAGAACGCGTGCTGGCCGTTGGTGCCGGGCTCGCCCCAAACCACGGGCGCCGTGGCGTAGGGCAGCGGATCGCCGTGCGCGTCCACGCCCTTGCCGTTGCTCTCCATCTCCAGCTGCTGCAGATAGGCCGGCAGGCGGCGCAGGCCGTGGCTGTAGGGCGCCATGCTGCGGCTGGCGAAGCCGTGGAAGTTGCGGTACCACAGGTCCAGCAGCGCCAGGCGCACGGGCAGGTTGGCCTCCAGGGGGGCGGTGCGGAAATGCTCGTCCATGGCGTGCGCACCGGCCAGGAGGTCCCGGAAGCCCTGCGCGCCGATGGCGATGGCAATGGGCAGGCCGATGGCGGACCACAGCGAATAGCGCCCGCCCACCCAGTCCCAGAAACCCAGCGTGGTCGCGATGCCGAACTGCGCCGCAGCCTCCAGGTTGGTGGTAAGCGCGTAGAAATGCCGCACCAGCCCGTCCTGGCTGCCGCCCTGCGCCAGGAACCATTCGCGCGCGGCGTGGGCGTTGGTCATCGTCTCCAGCGTGGTGAAGGTCTTGGAGGCGATGAGGAACAGCGTGCTTGCGGGCCGCAGCTGGCGCAGCAGGCTGCCGAGCTCCATGCCGTCCACGTTGGAGACGAAGTGCAGGCGCTTGCCCGGGTGGCGCAGGTCGTCGAGCGCCTTGACCGCCATGGCCGGCCCCAGGTCCGAGCCGCCGATGCCGATGTTCACGATGTCGGTGATGGCCTCGTCGGCGCGCACGCGCTCAGCGAGCTGCAGCATGGCGTCCAGCGTCGCGTGCACCTCGCGCAGGCCGTTCGCTATGGTATCCGTAGCTGCAGGCGCTTGTCCAGATTGGGCTGAAGCCGGTTTTCGCAACAACCAGTGCATCACCGCGCGCTGCTCGGTGCTGTTGATGGGCGCGCCCGCGAACATGGCGTCGCGGTAGGCCTCCAGGCCGCATTCGCGCGCCAGCTGCAGCAGCAGGGCCTCGGTGGCCGCGTCGATCAGGTTCTTGGACAGGTCGGCGAACACGTGCGGCGCCTGCTGGCTGAAGCGCGCGAAGCGCCGCGCGTCCCGCTCGAAGGCCGCGCGCAGGTCGAAGCCGCGGCCGGCGGCGTCGTAATGCGCATGCAGGCGCTGCCAGGCGGGGGTGCGGTCGCAGCGGGTGCGTGGATCGGCAAAGCTCATGCAGCGGCTTGCATCAGTTGTTCGAGCCTGGCCGCGTCGGCGGCGAAGGCGCGGATGCCCTCGGCCAGCTTCTCGGTGGCCATGGCGTCGGCGTTGAGCGCGTAGCGAAAACCCGGCTCGTCGTACTGCACGGGCGCCATCTGCACGTGGCGCGCGGCCTCGGGGTCGAGCACGCGCGCGAGCGGCGCGTCGCTGGCGGCCAGCTGGGCCAGCAGATCGGGCGCGATGGTCAGCAGGTCGCAGCCCGCCAGCGCCACGATCTGGCCCGTGTTGCGGAAGCTCGCGCCCATGACCTCGGTGGCTATGCCGAAATGCTTGTAGTGGTTGTAGATGGCGCGCACCGACTGCACGCCGGGGTCGTTGGCGCCGGCCATGGCGGCCTCGTCCCAGTTGCTGCCGGCCTGCTTCTTGTACCAGTCGTAGATGCGGCCGACGAAGGGCGAGATGAGCTGCACCTTCGCCTGCCCGCAGGCCACGGCCTGCGCGAACGAGAACAGCAGCGTGAGGTTGGTGTGGATGCCGCGCTCCTCCAGCCGGCGCGCGGCCTGGATGCCCTCCCAGGTGGCGGCGATCTTGATGAGCACGCGGTCGATGTGCAGCCCTTCGGCCTGGTACAGCTCCACGATGCGCTCGGCGCGGGCCACGGTGGCGTCCGTGTCGAAGGACAGGCGCGCGTCCACCTCGGTCGATACGCGCCCCGGGATGAGGGACAGGATCTCGCAGCCGAAGCGCACGATGAGGCGGTCCATGAGCTCGTCGATGCCGCGGCCGTGCCAGCGCGTCACGCAGTCCTTGAGCAGCGGCGCGTATTCGCTCTTCTGCACGGCCTTGAGGATCAGCGAGGGATTGGTGGTGGCGTCGCGCGGCTGGAACTGCGCGAGCTGCTTGAAGTCGCCGGTGTCGGCCACCACGGTGGTGAATTGCTTGAGTGCGTCGAGTTGGTTCATGCGTATCCTCGTCATCGGGCGTGCTGCGCGCCCATCGGCCCAAGTGTATGCGGCACCCGGCGCATGAAACCGGGTTACATTCTTCGGTAACAGCCCTTACCCATCGCGCCACTCCCATGCTGGACCGCATCACCGCCTCCCTCCCCTCACTGGCCCCCGCCGAGCAGCGCGTGGCGCGGCTCGTGCTCAAGGACCCGCGCGCCTTCGCACACCTGCCGGTGCGCGAGCTGGCCGAGCGCGCCCACGTCAGCAAGCCCACGGTGGTGCGCTTCTGCCGCAGCATGGGCTACGACGGCCTGGCCGACTTCAAGCTCAAGCTGGCGGGCAGCGTGAGCGAGGGCGTGCCCTTCATCCACCGCAGCGTGGACGCGGACGACAAGACCGGCGACGTGCTCGTGAAGGTGGTGGACAACGCCATGGCCGCCTTCCTGCAGTACCGCAACGCGGCCAGCACCCAGCTGCTGGAGCGCGCGGCCGAGGCCATCGCCGGCACCTGGCAGACGGGCCGGCGCATCGAGTTCTACGGCGCGGGCAATTCCGGCATCGTGGCGCAGGACGCGCAGCACAAGTTCTTCCGCCTGGGCATCACCAGCCTTGCGACCAGCGACGGGCACATGCAGGTCATGAGCGCCACGCTGCTCGGTCCGGGCGACTGCGCGGTGATCATCAGCAACTCGGGCCGCACGCGCGACCTGATGGACGCGGCCGACATCGCGCGCAAGAACGGCGCCACGACGATCGCCATCACGGCCAGCGGCTCGCCCCTGGCCCACAGCTGCCGCATCCACCTTGCGGCCGACCACCCCGAGGGCTACGACCGCTACAGCCCCATGGTCTCGCGCCTGCTGCACCTGCTCATCATCGACGTGCTGGCCACCTGCGTGGCGCTGCGCATCGGCGAGCCGCTGCAGCCCGTGCTGCAGCAGATGAAGAACAACCTGCGCGCCAAGCGCTATACCTGAAAAGATAGCATTCAGCGCTTTCTGGACAAGCGCTGGAGCCCGATTCGGCCCTTAACGCCCGTAGGTCGCCGTGAACGAGGCCTTGGCGATCGTGTTGGCGTTGACCATGAAGCCGGTCAGGGCCGCGGGCGCGTCGTCGGGCACCTCGATGCGCTCCACCGACAGCGCGTGCACCGTGAAGATGTAGCGGTGCGGCTTGTCGCCGGGCGGGGGGCAGACGCCGCCCCAGGCGTAGATGCCGTAGTCGTTGCGGATCTGGCGCGCGAGCGCGGGCAGGTTCGCGCCGCCCTTGGCGCCGGCGTCGGCGGGCAGCTCGGTCACGCCGGCGGGGATGTCGATCACGTACCAGTGCCAGAAGCCCGAGCCCGTGGGCGCGTCGGGGTCGTACACGTTCACGGCGAAGCTCTTGGTGCCCTCGGGTGCGCCGCTCCAGCGCAGCACGGGCGACTGGTTCCTGCCGCTGCAGCCAAAGCCGTCGAATTCGAAAACCTGGGCAATGGTGCTGCCGGCGGCGATGTCGGGGCTGGTGAGGGTGAAGGCGGTCATGCGCGATTACTCCTTTGCGTTGTTGGACACGAAGCCTCCAGTCTACGCGCGCCCGATGCGGCCTTCCTCGACGGCATGGCAGGCCACGCGCGCGCCGCCTTCGTCCTGCAGCAGCTGCGGGCGCTCGCTGCGGCAGCGCGCGTTGGCGAAGGGGCAGCGCGGGTTGAAGGCGCAGCCGGGCGGCGGGTCGAGCGGGTTGGGCACCTCGCCCTGCACGGGCGTGCGCGCGCGGCCGGTGTCGTGCATCTTGGGGATGGCGTCGAGCAGCATGCGCGTGTACGGGTGGCGCGGCTGGCTGAAGAGCTGCTGCTTGTCGGCCAGCTCCACCAGGCGGCCCAGATACATCACGCCCACCTGGTCGCTCACGTGGCGCACCACGGCCAGGTTGTGGCTGATGAACAGGTAGGTCAGGCCCTGCTTCTTCTGCAGGTCCTTCATGATGTTGAGCACCTGCGCCTGCACCGAGACGTCCAGCGCGCTGGTGGGCTCGTCGCACACCAGGAACTCGGGCTCGGTGGCCAGCGCGCGCGCGATGGAGATGCGCTGGCGCTGCCCACCCGAGAACTGGTGCGGGTACTTGGCCATGTCCTGCGGCGACAGGCCCACGGACGTGAGCAGCTCGCCCACGCGGGCCTTGAGCGCGGCGGCCTCGGTGATCAGGCCGTGCTCGCGCAGCGGCTCGGCGATGATGTCCTGCACCAGCCAGCGCGGGTTCAGGCTGGCGTAGGGGTCCTGGAAGATCATCTGGATGCGCCGGCGCATGGCGCGTGCATCGCGCCCCTTGAACGCGGCGTGCGCGTCCTGCCCGTCGAAGCTGAAGCCGCCGCGCGTGGGCTCGTACAGGCCCACGAGCAGGCGCGCCACCGTGCTCTTGCCGCAGCCCGATTCGCCCACCAGGGCCAGGGTCTTGCCCTTCTCGATCTCGAAGCCCACGCCGTCCACGGCGTGCAGCAGCTGGCGCGGCTTGCGCTCGATCACGCGGTTGAGCCAGGGGGCGGAGACGTCGAAGGTCCTGGCCAGGTCGTGCGCCCGCACCAGGGGGTTCGGGGCGGTGTTCATGCGGCCTCCTTCTCTACGGCATGCAGCCAGCAGGCGGCCTGCGTGGCGCCTGCCGGCATCAGGTCGGGGCGCTCTACGCGGCAGCGGTCGAAGACCTGCGGGCAGCGCGGGTTGAAGGCGCAGCCCTTCGGGATGGCGTTCAGGCGCGGCATGGCGCCGTCGATCTGGTTCAGGCGCTCGCGGTCCTGCTCCATGTCGGGGATCGAGGCCATGAGCCCGGCCGTGTAGGGATGCGCGGGGCGGTTGATGACCTCGTGCACGGGGCCGATCTCGGCCACGCGGCCCGCGTACATCACGGCCACGCGGTCGCAGGTCTCGGCGATCACGCCCATGTCGTGGGTGATCAGCATCACGGCCGCGCCGCGCGTCTTGCAGATGCTCTTGAGCAGTTGGATGATCTGCGCCTGTATGGACACGTCCAGCGCCGTGGTGGGCTCGTCGGCCACGATGAGCTGGGGCTCGGCCGCCAGCGCCAGGGCGATCACCACGCGCTGGCGCATGCCGCCCGAGAACTGGTGCGGGTAGTGGTCTATGCGCTGCTCGGCCGCGGGGATGCCCGTGTCCTTGAGCAGGTCGATGGCCCTCTGGCGCGCCTGCGCCGCCGGCATGGGCAGGTGGGTGAGGATGGTCTCCACCAGCTGCTGGCCCACGGTGTACAGCGGGTTGAGCGAGGTCAGCGGGTCCTGGAAGATGGCGCCGATCTTGCGGCCGCGGATGTGGCGCATCCGCTCGTGCGGCAGGTTGTCGATGCGCTGGCCTTCGAGCCTGATCTGGCCCGAGGCCACGCGCCCCGGCGGCTCCAAGAGGCCGATGATGGACGCGCCCGTGAGCGACTTGCCCGCGCCCGATTCGCCCACCACGCCCAGGATCTCGCCCGGCGCGATGGAAAAGGACACGTCGTCGAGCGCGCGCAAAGTGCCGCGCCGGGTGGGGAATTCGACGACGAGGTTCTGGACTTCGAGCAGGGACATATCAGCGCAGCCTCGGGTTGAGCGCATCGCGCAGCCAGTCGCCCAGCAGGTTCACCGACAGCGCGATCAGCACCAGCATGACGCCGGGAAAGATGGTGATCCACCACTCGCCCGAGAACAGGTAGTCGTTGCCGATGCGGATCAGCGTGCCCAGCGACGGCGAGGTGGGCGGCGCGCCCACGCCGAGGAAGGACAGCGTGGCCTCGGTGATGATGGCCGTGGCCACCTGGATGGTGGCCAGCACCATCACCGGCCCCAGCACGTTGGGCAGCACGTGCTTGCGCATGATGCGCATGGGCGCCACGCCCGTCACGCGCGCGGCCTGCACGTATTCCTTGTTGCGCTCCACCAGCGTGGAGCCGCGCA
>JAOZVS010000095.1 GCA_025869435.1 Zavarzinia sp. | reverse complement strand
ATCGTGATTCCGGAATTCATCCGCTTCGATGGGAAAATTTCCGCCTGTTCCATCTGGTTGCCCTCTTGCCTGATCTTCAGTCAGGGCGCAGGCTGCCACTTCAAGCCGACTTGAGGTCAAGCGTGAAATTCCTGGATATCGGAGAGGTTTCGGCACGGAGCGGGATCAGGCCCTCGGCGCTGCGCCATTACGAGGAGGCCGGGCTGATTTCCTCGGTATCGCGGCATGGCTTGCGCCGGCAGTTCGCGCCCGAGGTGCTGTTGCAACTCAAGCTGATCGCGCTGGGCAAGGCGGCGGGGTTCTCGCTCGATGAAATCGCCGGCATGTTCGGGGCGAATGGTCTGCCGGACCTGCCGCGCGCCACCTTCCATCAGAAGGCCGACGAGATCGACCGGCAGATCCGGGAGTTGACGGTCCTCAGCGACACGCTGCGCCATGTCGCCGACTGCCCGGCGCCCTCGCACATGGAATGTCCGACCTTCCGGCGGCTGATCGACGCCGCGGGCAAACCCGGAGGAACGACTGGAAACGGGAAAAAATCGAAACCGCGTCTCGCCCCGAGCTAGCGACGCGCATGGCGCGTATCAGCGCGAGCCTCTTCGGGTTGCTTTCGGCGATCTGATCTTGGCGGAGCGGCGATCGAGGCCAGTCCCCTCGCGACAATGACCCCTTGCGTGGGGTTGGCGGAGTCGGAGGGATTCGAACCCTCGATAGGGGTTTAAGCCCCTATAACGGTTTAGCAAACCGCCGCCTTCAGCCGCTCGGCCACGACTCCGCACTGGAGCGGCCTGTGTAGCCAAGGCGCCCGGGGAAGTCAAACGATAGACGCAAGGGGCGTGGCGAAGAATTGCGGGGGCCGGAATGGACCCGCGCGGGGTCCTGTCGCGCGCTTCCCGGGGACGATAGTCCGGCCTTGGCGGTACACTTCCTTGACAGGGGCCGCCAGCACGGGCAAACACCCGGCGCAGCGGGTCACTGGAAACAGGTTCAAACAATATGCATCGCGCCTTCACCTTTCCCGGCCAGGGATCGCAATCGGTCGGCATGGGACGGGAAATTCACGATGCCTTTCCGGTCGCCCGTGAGGTCTTCGAGGAAATCGACGACACCCTCGGCCAGAAGCTGTCGACCCTGTGCTTCGCCGGCCCCGCCGAGGAGCTGAACCTGACCGAGAACACCCAGCCGGCGCTGATGGCGGTGAGCCTCGCGGTCTGGCGGGTGATCGAAGCGGAATCCGGCAGGAAATTCTCCGATATCGTCGATTTCGCCTGCGGCCACAGCCTTGGCGAATATTCCGCCCTTTGCGCGGCGGGCGCGCTGTCGATCGCCGACACGGCGCGGGCGCTGCGCATCCGCGGCCGGGCCATGCAGGAAGCGGTGCCGGTCGGCGTCGGCGGCATGGCCGTGCTGCTGGGCATCGAGTTCGAGGCGGCCCAGGCCGTCGCCGCCGAAGTGTCGACCGCGCGGGAATTCGTCGCCGCCGCCAATGACAACGGCGGCGCGCAGGTGGTCATTTCCGGCCACAAGGCCGCGCTGGAGCGGGCCGGGGCCCTGGCCCTGACCCGGGGCGCCAAGCGGGTGATGCCGCTGTCGGTCAGCGCGCCCTTCCATTGCGACCTGATGCAGCCCGCCGCCGACGTGATGCGCGATGCCCTCGACCGGATCACGATCCTGCCGCCTTCGGTGCCCATCATCGCCAATGTGACGGCGGCCCCGGTCAGCGACCCGGAAGAGATCAAGGAATTGCTGGTCCGCCAGGTGACGGGGGCGGTGCGCTGGCGCGAATCCGTCCTGCGCCTGAAGGCCGAAGGCGCGCAGACCCTTTACGAAGTGGGCGCCGGCAAGGTACTGACCGGTCTCGTCAAGCGCATCGACAAGGATCTGTCGGGCGCCACCGTCGGCACGCCGGCGGAAATCGAAGCCTTCCTCAAGACCCTTTGAAGGATCAAGTCATGTTCGATCTTTCCGGCAAGGCAGCCCTCGTCACCGGCGCCTCGGGCGGCATCGGCGCGGCCATCGCCCGCGCCCTCCATGGCGCGGGGGCCACGGTCGGCCTTTCGGGCCGCAAGGTCGAAGCCCTCGAATCGCTGGCGGCCGAACTCGGCGGCGAGCGGGTGCAGGTGCTGCCGGGCGAACTCGGCGACGCGGCCCAGATCGAGGCCCTGGCCGAAAAGGCCGAAAGCGCCCTCGGCCAGGTCGATATCCTGGTGAACAACGCGGGGTTGACCCGCGACATGCTGTTCATGCGCCTGTCGGACGAGATGTGGGACGAGGTGATCGCGGTCAATCTGACCGGCACCTTCCGCCTCACCCGCGCCATTTCCAAGGGGATGATGCGCCGCCGCTACGGCCGCATCATTTCCGTCACCTCGGTCGTCGGCGCCATGGGCAACGCCGGCCAGGCGAATTATGCTGCCTCCAAGGCGGGCCTCGTCGGGATGAGCAAGTCGCTGGCGCAGGAAATCGCGACGCGCAACGTCACGGTGAACTGCGTGGCGCCCGGTTTCATCGCCACGGCGATGACCGACGTGCTGAACGACAAGATCAAGGAAGCAACGCTGGCCAAGATTCCAGCCAATCGATTCGGCAAGCCCGAGGACGTGGCGGCGGCCGTCGCCTTCCTCGCTTCGGGCGAAGCCGGGTATATCACCGGTCAGACCATTCACGTGAATGGCGGCATGGCCATGATCTGACCCGAAAAGGCGCGGAATTCCGCCCGGTGGCGGCGCTGGCAAAGGTCGTGCGATTATGTTACGAAGCCAGCCGTCGGTTGCCGGAAGGATACGCGCCGGTCGCGGCCTGGTCGCCGGGACCGCCACGGTTTGGCGGCATCGGGAAGCCAGCTGCTTCGGGGCATCAACAGACTGGCGTCAAGGCGCCGTGTTTAGAGCAGGGGAAATGGAATGAGCGATATTGCCGAGCGCGTAAAGAAGATCGTTGTCGAACACCTCGGCGTCGACGAGGACAAGGTGGTCGAGACCGCCAGCTTCATCGACGATCTGGGCGCGGACTCGCTCGATCAGGTTGAACTGGTCATGGCGTTCGAAGAAGAATTCGGCGTCGAGATCCCGGATTCGGCCGCTGAGAAGATCCAGACGGTCAAGGACGCGATCTCCTTCATCCAGGAAAACGTCGCCTGATTCAGGCGACGTATCCCGCACAGTCGCGCGCAGACCTCCCATGAGGCGCGTCGTCGTCACCGGACTCGGCCTGGTTACCCCGCTGTCAAGCGGGGTCGAGGAGACGTGGACCCGTCTTCTCGCCGGCCAGTCGGGCATCCGGCCCATCACCACCTTCGATGTTTCCGACCTGTCGACCAAATACGCGGCCAATGTGCCGCGGGGCGACGGGACCGACGGCACCTTCAACCCTGATCAGTGGATGGAGCCGAAGGAACAGCGCAAGGTCGATGACTTCATCATCTACGCTGTCGCCGCGGCGACCCAGGCCGTGCAGGACGCCGGTTGGGAATCGCCCTCGGCGGAAGAGGCGCTGCGCACCGGCGTGCTCATCGGCTCCGGCATCGGCGGCCTGAACGGCATCGCCGAGGCTGCTCTCCTGCTGCAGGAAAAGGGACCCCGGCGCATCAGCCCGTTCTTCATTCCGGGGCGGCTGATCAACCTGGCGTCCGGCCATGTCTCGATCAAATACGGCTTCAAGGGTCCGAACCATGCGGTCGTCACCGCCTGTTCGACCGGCGCCCATGCGATCGGCGATGCCGCCCGCCTGATCGCGCTCGAAGACGCGGATGTCATGATCGCGGGCGGGACCGAAGGGGCCCTCTGCCGTCTCGGCATCGCCGGCTTCGCCGCCGCGCGCGCCCTGTCCTCGGATTTCAACGACGATCCGGTCAAGGCTTCGCGGCCGTGGGATCGGGACCGTGACGGTTTCGTCATGGGCGAGGGCGCCGGCATCGTCGTCCTCGAGGAATACGAGCACGCCAAGGCCCGCGGCGCCAAGATCTATGGCGAAATCAAGGGCTATGGCCTGTCGGGCGACGCCTATCACATCACCGCGCCTTCCGAGGACGGCGATGGCGGCTTCCGGTCGATGCAGGCTGCCCTGAAGCGGGCGGGTCTCCAGCCCTCCGACATCGATTACGTCAACGCCCATGGCACGTCCACCATGGCCGACGTCATCGAGTTCGGCGCGGTCAAGCGCCTGTTCGGCAATGCCGCGGGCGCGGTCTCCATGTCGTCGACCAAGTCGTCGATCGGTCATCTGCTTGGCGCGGCCGGCTCGGTCGAGGCGATCTTCTGTCTGCTGGCCATGCGCGACCAGGTCGCGCCGGCGACCCTCAATCTGGACAATCCGGCCGACACGGTGGAGGGCATCGATCTGGTGCCGCATACGCCGAAGAAGCGGGAAATCCGGGCTGCCCTGTCGAACTCCTTCGGCTTCGGCGGTACCAACGCGTCTCTGGTCCTGACCAGGGTCGACTGACCGGCGGGCGCGCACCTCCATGCTGCGCGCCCTCTTGTCGGGCCTCTTCGGGCTCGCCCTCCTCGCGGGGGCAGCCGTCCTCTACGTCTATTACGAGATGCAGCGCGCCGGCCCCTCGATGGAGCCGGTGACGGTGATCATCGAACGCGGCACCGGCGTCGAGGGGATCGGCACGATCCTCGAGACGGCGGGCGTTCTGCGTTCCCGCTACTGGATGATGGCGGCCAGCGTCGCCCCCGGCGACGAGCGGCCGCTGCAGGCCGGCGAATATGAAATCCCGCCCGGCGCCAGCGCCCTCGCGATCGCCCGTCTGTTGCGCGACGGCAAGGTCGTCGTGCACCGCCTAACCGTGCCCGAGGGCATGGCCGTCGCGGAGATCATGACCCTGGTCGGCGATACCGCCGCCCTGACCGGCAGCCTGCCGCCGACCCCGCCCGAGGGCAGCCTGCTGCCCGAGACCTATAATTTCACCAGGGGCGAGAATCGCTCGGCGATGGTCGACCGGATGCGGCAGGCCATGACCGAGGAACTGGCGGCCGCCTGGGCCGCGCGCGGCGACGACCTGCCCTTCTCGAGCCCCGAACAGGCCCTGGTGCTGGCCTCGATCATCGAGAAGGAAACCGCCCTCGACCGCGAGCGGCGCCATATCGCCGGCGTCTTCGTCAACCGCCTGCGGCGGGGCATGAGGCTGCAGTCCGACCCCACGGTGATCTATGGCATCACCCGGGGCAGCGGCCGCCTCGGCCGGGAGCTGTCCCGCGGCGACCTGACGGCGCCGACGGACTACAACACCTACACGATCACCGGCCTGCCCCCCGGCCCGATCGCCAGCCCGGGACGGGATTCCTTGCGCGCCGCGGTCAACCCGCAGAGGACCGACGATCTCTATTTCGTCGCCGACGGCACGGGCGGCCATGCCTTCGCCTCGACCCTCGATGAACACAATCAGAACGTGAAGCGCTGGCGGGACAGTCAAGCGCGGAAATAGCCCATCGGCACACTTCATGTGTGCGGAACCGCCGGTTCGTGATTGCGTGGGGTTGTGACGGCGGTCACCGCCGGGCGCCCCCGTTTCCCCTTAGCGTCCTCCCTCGTCAGGAATCGGGCCAGACCATCGATGCGTCGGCCCGACAGATAAGGGGCTAGAAACGATGGTTGCATATAGCGGCACCAACGGCATTGACAAGATCAACGTGACGACCGCCTACGATCAGTACAATGGTCTCGGCGGCGACGATGTCTTCACCGTCAAATCCTTCTCGGGCACCGTGAATATCAACGGCGGCAGCGGCGTCGATACCGTGAAGCTGGCCACGGGCACGGCCTTCGCCAGCCTCAAATTCGATGCCGCCGCCTCGGTCGAGGTGTTGGACTTCGATTATTACACGGTGCGCGGCACTTCGGCCGCCAATCTGTTCGATCTCTCCGGCATCACCGGCGTGCTGAACCAGCGCGCCTTCGACCTGGGCGCGGGGGACGACAGTTTCATCGGCAGCACGGTCGAGGACCTGGTCTATGGTGGCGCGGGCGCCGATAATCTCCAGAGCGGCGACGGCGACGATATCCTGAACGGCGATGCCGGCGACGACGTGCTGAGCGGTGGCGCGGGCGACGACACGTTCGAAATCCTCGGCACCACGGGCAACGATACATTCGATGGCGGCGCCGGCACGGATCAGGTGAAGCTGACGAGCACCAGCTATGTGCAGAACCTGACGCTTGGCACCGGAAACTCGGTCGAGGTGCTGGATTTCGCCGGCTATTCGCTTTACGGCTCCAGCGGCGCCGATGCCTTCGACCTGCGTGGCGTCCAGACCTTCCTCAACCAGCGCCAGATCGATCTCGGCGCGGGCAATGACAGTTTCATCGGCTCGTCGGTCGCCGATCAGGTCACCGGCGGCGACGGCAATGACATCATCCGCGGCGGCGCGGGTGGCGACGTGCTCGCCGGTGGCAAGGGCGACGACCAGCTTCTGGGCGAAGCGGGCGACGATATCCTCGAGATCAGCGGCATTCCGGGGGCGGATGTTTTCGACGGCGGCGCCGGCCTCGACCGGGTGCGCCTGTCCGGTTCGGTGACCGCCAACAGCCTCACCATCGGCACGGCCGCCTCGGTCGAGATTCTCGATTTCAGCAGCTATTACCTGAGCGGGACCAGCGGCGCCGATGCCTTCGACATCCGGGGCATCCAGTCCTTCGTCAATCAGCGCACCATCGACCTTGGCGATGGCAATGACAGTTTCATCGGCTCGCAGACCGATGACGATGTCTTTGGCGGCACGGGCGTCGACACCCTGAAGGGCGGCGCGGGCGATGACGTGATCAATGGCGGCGAAGGCGACGACAAGCTCTATGGCGAAGCCGGCGACGACACTTTCCTGATCAGCGGCAATCCCGGCAATGACAGTTTCAGCGGCGGCGCCGGGCTCGACCGGGTGAAGCTGGCGGCCTCGGCGACGGTGACGAAACTGACCATCGGCACCACGGCCGGGGTCGAGATCCTCGACTTCAACAATTATTACCTCAGCGGCACCACGGGCGCCGATCGCATCGACATCAGCGGCATCTCGACCATCTACAACCAGCGCACGATCAACCTCGACAATGGCAATGACGTCTTCGTCGGCTCCCTCACGGCGGATGACGTGAATGGCGGCGACGGCACCGACACGCTCTATGGCGGCGCGGGCAACGACGTGCTGAACGGCGGTCTCGGCAACGACAAGCTCTTCGGCGAGGATGGCGACGATAGCCTGCTGATCAACGGCGTGCCGGGGGCGGATACGTTCAACGGCGGCGCGGGGTTCGACCGGGTGAAGCTGGCGGCTTCGGTGACGGCGAGCGATTTCACCGTCCTGGCCTCCCATTCGGTCGAGGTCTTCGACTTCAACGGCTACTACTTCAACGGCACCAGCCAGGCCGACACGATCAACCTCAGCGGCATTTCCTCCTATGCCGGGCGGCGCATGATCGATCTCGACAATGGCGACGACAGCTTCATTGGTGCCGCGGCGGCCGACGATGTGAACGGCGGCGCGGGCGCGGATACGATCCGTGGCGGTGCCGGCAACGACCTGCTGAACGGCGGCGCCGGTGACGACCAGCTCTTCGGTGACGCGGGCGACGATATCCTGCTGATCAACGGAACGCCGGGCGCCGATGTCTTCAACGGTGGCGACGGCCTCGACCGGGTGAAGCTCGCGGGGACCGTCTACGCCCAGTCCCTGACCATCGGCACCACGGCCTCGGTCGAAATTCTCGACATGGGCAGCTATTACCTGAACGGCACCACCGGCGCCGACCGCATCGATATCAGCGGCGTCTCGACCATCTACAATCAGCGCACGATCAATCTCGACAATGGCGACGACATCTTCATCGGCTCCCTCGCCGATGACGACGTGAACGGCGGCGAAGGGGCGGATTCCTTGAGCGGCGGCGCGGGCGACGACGTGCTGAACGGCGGCCTCGGCAACGACACGCTGAGCGGCGGCGATGGGAACGATACCTTCCTGATCTCGACCAATGCCGGGGCCGACACTTTCGACGGCGGCGCCGGGCTCGACCGGGTCCGCCTCGCCACCTCGGTCGAATTGTCGAGCTTCACCATCGGCGGCGGGGCCTCGGTCGAAAGGCTCGACTTCTCGAGCTATTACCTCAGCGGCACCAGCGGCGCCGACCGCTTCGATATCCGGGGCGTGCAGTCCTTCGTCAACCAGCGCCAGATCGATCTGGGAGCCGGCGACGATGTCTTCATCGGCTCGGCCGCGGGCGACAATGTGTTGGGTGGTGCCGGCGCCGACACGCTGAAGGGCGGTCTCGGCAAGGACAAGCTCTATGGCGGTGCCGGGGCCGATACGCTGGAAGGCGGCGACGGACGGGACAGCTTCTACTTCAAGGCCGGGGAAGCCGCTGGCGACAAGATCCTCGACTTCGACGGTGCCGGCGCGAACACGGGCGACATGCTCTATTTCACCGGCTACGGCAGCGCCGCCGGCGGGGCGAAAGTGGCCCAGGTCGATGCCACCCATTGGCGCGTGACCTCGGCCGATGGCTCGGTCAACGAAGTGATCGAATTCGCCAACGGGGCCACGGTCCACGCCAGCGACTTCATCTTCATGTGAGGGCCTTGGCGCGGCGGCGGTTC
>JAOZVS010000094.1 GCA_025869435.1 Zavarzinia sp. | reverse complement strand
CGGGGGTAACGGCTGCGGCTGGTCCGATATCACGAATTTTTGCGGGCGCGCGCGGTCGCTGCTGTCCTTTGCGGGCCTGCGAAATTCTCCGCGCCGATCGCGCTCGGTCGCATCGATGATCCGCGCGACCGCCATGCCGCCACCGTGGGCCAGCGTCTGCTGCTTGAGCCCACGCGACAGCAGCACGAAGTTGACGGCCTGCGCGACGAACAGCATCATCGCGACTGCAAAGACAAGCTGGCCGACGAGGCTTTTGGGCCACAGGCGCAGTTTCACGCGGCGGGACCCATCCGCTTGACCTCGCACGCCAGCGTATAGCCCCCGCCCCACACCGTCTTGACGATCTGCGGATGTGCCGCGTCGACCTCGATCTTCTTGCGAAGGCGGCTGACCAGATTGTCGATCGCGCGGTCGAAGATATCGGCCTCGCGCCCGCGCACCAGATCGAGCAGCCGGTCGCGGCTCATCACCTGACGCGGATGACGCACCAGCGCATGGAGCAAATGATATTCCCCTGACGAAAGCGCGACCTCTGCGCCCGCCTCGTCGACGAGCACACGCTCGACCTCGCGTAGCACCCACGGCCCGAACGCAAAACTCGTCCCGCTGCTGTCGAGCGCCCGCCCGCCCGCCTGGGTCCGACGGAGCACGGTGCGGATTCGCGCGACCAGCTCGCGGGGGTTGAAGGGCTTGACGACATAATCGTCGGCACCAATCTCCAGCCCGACGATCCGTTCGGTATCTTCGGCGCGCGCGGTGAGCAGGATCACGGGGATGCTGCTCGTCTCGCGCAGGTGGCGCGTGAGCGACAGCCCGTCTTCGCCGGGCATCATGATGTCGCTGACGACCAGGTCGACCGATTGCGCGCGCAGCACCGACCGCGCCTCGGCGGCATTGGCCGCGTCGGTCACGGCGAAACCCTGCGCCTCCAGATATTCGGAGAGCGGCTCGCGGATCGAAGGCTCGTCGTCGATCAGCAGGATGTGCGGTATGTCGGTCATCATCGGTCCGTTATAATCGCCAGGGTCCCGACCCTAGTTCGCCCACCGGTCGCGGCGACCGGTGGGCGATAGCTGGCAGGGACGGCACGCAAAGGCAATGCCAGGGAGGGGGGGGAGATGGACTGCGCGTCGCGTCCGTCCCTGCCAAATAGCTTACTCGCTGGTGGAGGCGGCAGGCTGGGCGCCGCGCTTCGCGCGCCATTCGCCGGCCTTCGCTTTCCAAGCCTGACGCTGCGCGGCGCGTTCTTCGGCGGTCACCTGACCATCCTTGTTCGCGTCGGCGGCGTCGAAACGCGCGAGCGCCGCAGTCTGGAATTCGGCGAGACTGATCGCCTTGTCGCCATCGGTGTCGGCCCGGCCCATCATCATGTCGCCATGGCCGCCGCGACCACCATGGTGTCCGCGCATACCGCGCTTGCCACCCTCGGCCCCGGCAGCGGCGTGCTTCTCGCCCCGCTTGGCGGCGCGATCGGCGCTGTGCTGGTCCCATTCGGCCTTGCTGACGCTGCCATCCTTGTTCGCGTCGAGACGATCGAACATCTTGGCCTGCATCTCGGCGCGCCGGACGGTACGGTCGCTTGCGTCGATCTTGCCATCCTTGTTCGCATCCATCTTTGCGAACTTTTCGGCCGCATGCGCCTGCGCCTCGGTACGGGTCTGCGTGGCATTACGGTCGGCGGAGCCGGGGGCCGCAATCACGGGAACGGCGATCAAGGCCGCGCCCAGGGTCAGAGATATGAGCTTCTTTTTCACGTAACGAACTCCTCGTTCAGGGACAGCGGTGTGTCCCGATGAGGCTGTTCTAGGAACCATTTGTCCCACGCCATTGCCGGATGGACGAAAAATTGTCGCGAAATGTCGCAAAAAGGCCGCGTCGTTCATGTCGGCGCAATCGAAAGAAAAAGCGGAACCGTCAGAAACGAGTAAGCCCCGTCGCATTTCTGCGGCGGGGCTCCCTAGCTTCCGTCCGAGGACAGGAAGCAAATTCTACCTTCTCTTTCGATCGAGTAGAAATCTTAAACGTCCGCCCCGCCCGAAGGTTCCGGCGACGGAAAATTAAAAGCGAGGCCGATAGCTATACGACCTTGCGGGCAGCAGCAGCGCCGAGGATGAGAAACAGGACGACGAGAGCAACGCCCACAAAGAACAAGATTTTGGCCACGCCTGCGGCCGCCCCGGCGATGCCACCAAAGCCGAGAACTGCGGCAAGCAATGCGATCACGGCAAAGATCAGAGCCCATTTGAACATTCGACTTCTCCTTATTCGGCGGACGTGCGACGCCCTTCCCCGGATTGGCGTTCGCGCCTTTCCGAAGAACGGGCGGCCTTCGACCGCGCCGTATTTTGCTGCATATTGAGTGCGCTGGTTAAACGGGCTGGCCGCCAAAAAGTTCCGGTTGGACAATCGGAGCGCAAGGGGTGACGATCGTCGCCGGAGTCGGCACAGCGTCGGGAGGAATCACCATGGTCACCCAGCCCTTTCAATTCGCGGGCGCATCGGGAAAACGTCTGTCGGGGCGGATGGAAATGCCCGGCGGGCGGATCCGCGGCTGGGCGATCTTCGCGCACTGCTTCACTTGCGGAAAGGACAATCGCGCCGCCGTCCGCATTGCCCGGCTGCTCGCGCGGCAGGGTGTCGGCGTTCTCCGCTTCGACTTCGCGGGTCTCGGTCAAAGCGAGGGCGACTTTGCCGACAGCAGCTTCTCTTTCGATGTACAGGATCTGCAGGCGGCCGCGCGTGCGATGGCGGATGAGGGCAAGGCGCCGTCGCTGCTCATCGGGCACAGCCTTGGCGGTGCGGCGGCGATCGCCGCGGCGACCGGTCTGCCGGAGATTCGGGCCGTCGCGACGGTCAACGCACCGTTCGATGTCGCGCACACCCTCCACCAGTTCGATCCTGCCGCCCTTGCGGCGATCGACGCCGAGGGGGCCGCCGACGTATTGCTGGGCGGACGGCGCTTCCGGGTCGGACGCGGGCTGATCGACGATTTGCGGCAGCAGGATCAGGGCACACGCATCGCCGCGCTCCGTCGCCCGCTGCTCGTCATGCACGCCCCGCTCGACGACACCGTGGGGATCGAGAATGCGACCAAAATCTATGTCGCGGCGCGCCACCCCAAGAGCTTCGTTTCGCTCGACGACGCCGACCATCTTCTCAGTCGCCCGCAGGATGCCGAGCGCGTCGGATCGATGATCGCCGCCTGGGCTACACCCTATCTGGCTCCCCCGGCGCATGCCGCAGCGCCGACAGTCGATGCCGAAGCCGAGGAAACGCGCGACGGCAAATTCCAGGTCGCGATCAGCTCCGGCGATCATGTCTTCCTCGCCGACGAGCCCGTAAGCGTTGGTGGGCTGGGGTCGGGGCCGAGCCCGTTCGATCTGCTCTCTGCTGCGCTCGCCGCCTGTACGACGATGACGCTGCGTCTCTATGCAGACAGCAAAGGCCTGCCAGTGACGCGCATTCGCACCGCCGTCGGCCACGACAAGGAAGTCGGCGACCCCGTTCCCGACCTTTTCAACATCCGGGTCGCGGTCGAGGGAGACCTCGATACCGAACAGCGCGCCCGCCTGCTCGAGATCGCGGGGCGGTGTCCCGTCCATCGAACGCTCGAGCGCGGTTCGCGCTTCACGATGGCCGAAGGCGACCCGCCCGCGCCCTGCGAACCGCCCGAAGCGCACAGGCAAGCGATGGACCGGGCGACCGAAGGTATAATCGAAACGCCGAGGGACGCTTGACGTGGCGCGGCCAAGATGGCAATCGCGCCAGCCTTGGATATGCGGGTATAGCATAGTGGTAATGCTCTAGCCTTCCAAGCTAGCTAGGCGGGTTCGATTCCCGCTACCCGCTCCAATTTCCGATCGACTAGCTTTTACCCTCGGACCGCGCATCGTCGCTGCGCATCCAGCGCCTATGGTGAATTTCGCGCTCGCGCCGGGCCCTGCTGGTTATTCGGAATATCCCGAATGCCACCATGGCCACGAGGAATGCGATCAGCGCGAGCGCCACGAGAGTTCTTGGTTCCATTCGACATGCTCCACGGACGACCCCTCGCCGTTTTTTGTTTAGCGCGGCCATTCTGAACCGAACCGGAAGCGGCGGTTCGCCCCGACCGGTTTCCGGGTCGCCCGAACCGAATAGCGCCCGCACGATCGTCGTCGCAGCGCCTGCACCACCGACAGCGATTGAGAACATTTCGGCAACATGCTAAAGCGCGCCTGTGGAAGGCGGCGAAGATCCTGTCCCCGAGGACATTGCGGAGGCGGCGCTCCGCAAGATCATCCATGTCGATATGGATGCCTTTTACGCATCGGTCGAGCAGCGCGACGACCCCACACTCAGGGGGCGGCCTGTCGCGGTAGGCGGTTCGTCGCGGCGCGGCGTCGTCGCCGCCGCATCCTATGAAGCGCGCAAGTTCGGCGTGCGGTCGGCGATGCCGAGCATCTCGGCCAAGCGCCAATGCCCCGATCTGATCTTCGTGCCGCCGCGTTTCGAGGTTTACCGCGATATCTCGCATCAGATTCGCGCAATTTTTCGCGACTATGCCGACGAGGTCGAACCGCTGTCCCTCGACGAGGCCTATCTCGACGTCAGCCGCGACAAGGCGCGGCTCGGCAGTGCGACGGCCACCGCGAAACTGATCCGCAAGCGCGTCCGCGAAGAAACCGGCCTCACTGCCTCGGCGGGAGTCTCCTACAACAAGTTCATCGCGAAACTGGCATCGGACCAGAACAAGCCCGACGGAATCACCATCATCCCGCCGGGCAAGGGCGCGGCGTTCGTCCAGACGCTCTCGATCCGCCGCTTTCACGGGATCGGACCCGTCACGGCCGCAAAGATGGAGGGGCTCGGCATCTTCTCGGGCGCCGACCTCGCCGCGAAGGACCCGCTTTGGCTCGCCGAGAATTTCGGCAACAGCGCCGAATGGCTGTTCAATCTGGCGCGCGGGATCGACCATCGCCGCGTCAAATCGAACCGGCCGCTCAAATCGCTGGGCGGCGAACGGACCTTCTTCAACGACCTGGTCAGCGATACCGAAATCCGCGAAGCGCTCGCGCATGTCTGTACGGTTGTGTGGGACCGCGCGGCGAAGAAGGGCGCGCGTGGCCGCACGGTGACGCTCAAGCTGCGCTATGCCGATTTCCGCACGATCACCCGCGCGAAGTCGGTCCCCGTCCCCATCCTCGACGGCGCGATGCTGCTCGCGGCGGGCGAAGCGATTCTTGGCCCCCTGCTACCGACCGAACAGGGCATCCGCCTGCTCGGCGTTACGCTCAGCAAGTTCGAGGGCGAGGAGGAGGAGGACGCAGACAATGACGCTCCCGCGCCCGCCGACCTGCTCAGCCTGATTTAGCCCTAGCTCGCTGCGGCGAACCGCCGCTCCTTGGTCGCGGTAAAGCGGATTGCCGGGTGGCGCTGGGTCACATAGCCGACTTCCCACGCGTCCTTTGCCATGAATACCGGCGCGCCGTCGCGATCGGTCGCCGACGCCCCGCGATGATCCGCCTGGAACGCCTTGAGCGCCGCCGGGTCGTCGCTCGCGATCCAGCGCGCGGTATCCCACGGGCTGGCCTCGAGCTTCGCCTCGACCTTATATTCGGCCTCGAGCCGGCTGATCAGCACTTCGAGCTGCAACTGGCCGACGACGCCGACGATCATGTTCGATCCGATCTCGGGATAGAAGACCTGGATGATCCCTTCTTCGGCCATGTCGTCGAGCGCCTTGCGGAGCTGCTTGGTCTTGGTCGGATCGACCAGCGCGACGCGGCGCAGGATTTCGGGGGCGAAGTTCGGCAGGCCGGTGATCGTGATATCGGTGCGTTCCGACAGCGTATCGCCGACGCGCAGCGTCCCGTGGTTCGGGATGCCGATGATGTCGCCGGGAAAAGCCTCTTCGGCCATCTCGCGGTCCTGCGCGAGGAACAGCATCGGGCGGCTGATCGCGATCGCCTTCCCCGTGCCGCCCTGCATCAGCCGCATCCCGCGCTCGAACTTGCCCGAACAGAGGCGCATGAAGGCAATGCGGTCGCGGTGCGCGGGGTTCATGTTCGCCTGCACCTTGAAGATGAAGCCCGTCACCGCTCCATCGCCGGGCTGCACCGGCGCTGGCTCGGCGGGCTGGGGCTGCGGCCCCGGCGCGTGGCTCGCGAGTGCGTCCAACAGGTCGACGACACCGAATTCCTTGAGCGCCGATCCGAAATAGACGGGCGTCAGGTCGCCGTTGCGGTACGCCGCCCCGTCGAACGGTGCATAGCAGGCCGAGGCAAGCTCGGTCTCTTCCTTGAGAAGCGCGAGCGCATCGGCGCTGAGCTCGGCGGCCAGCGCGGCGTCGCCGAGGCCCGATACGGCGACGCGCTTGCCCTCATACATGCGCGACGCTTCGCCGCCGGGCTTCATGATCGCGGGGTCGACGAGGTCGTATATCCCCTCGAACTGCCCGCCCATGCCCGCGGGCCAATTCATCGGGCAGACGTCGAGCGCCAGCCGGTCGGCGACCTCGTCGAGCAGTTCGAACGGCGGCAGCCCTTCGCGATCGACCTTGTTGATGAAGGTGATGATCGGCACCGAGCGCAGGCGGCACACCTCGAACAGCTTCAGCGTCTGCGGCTCGATGCCCTTCGCGGCGTCGATCACCATCACCGCGCTGTCGACCGCGGTCAGGGTGCGATAGGTATCCTCGCTGAAATCCTCGTGCCCCGGCGTGTCGAGCAGGTTGAAGACGAGCCCGGCATGCTCGAAGGTCATCACCGACGAGGTCACCGAAATCCCGCGCTGCTGTTCGATCTTCATCCAGTCGGAACGGGCGCGGCGCGCCTGGCCCCGCGCCTTCACTTCGCCCGCCATGTGGATCGCGCCGCCCGCGACGAGCAGCTTTTCGGTCAGCGTCGTCTTGCCCGCGTCGGGGTGCGAGATGATGGCGAAGGTACGGCGGTCGGGATGATTGGACATGGCGCGGGCGCCTAGCAGGTGGCGGCAGTTGTGGAAAGGGCTGGCATCCCTGCCCTCGCCGCCGCATGGTCGGCGTATGCGAACCCTGCTTCTCGTCGCCGCCCTTATCGCCGCACCTGTTGCGGCGCAGGAGTCCCCGTTCGTCGGCGAGTACAGCCTCGCCGAAGGGCCCGACGTCGGCGGCGGGTTACTTGTCCGCAATGACGGCCGCTTTCAATATATGCTCGCGGCGGGGGCGCTCGACGAGCACGCCGAGGGGCGCTGGGAAGTGCGCGGCGCCAAAATCTGCCTCACGACAGATCCCAAGCCCGTCCCGCCCGCGATGACGAAGGGGCCGCTGATCGAGGTCGATGGCGCGATCCCGACCTTGCTCGTGACCTGGCCGAACGGCCGCGGCATCCCCGGCGTCGATTTCGTCATCGGCTTCGACAGCGGCGAGCCTGCCGAAGACTATACGCAGGACTACGGCTGGACGATGCCCGAGAGCGACAAGCGCACGCCGCGCTGGGCCGAGGTACGAGAGCCGATCTATGGCGTCACGGCACCACGCTTCGAGCTCGCCGAAGCCGACGGCGGCAAGCTGCGCGTGATCATCGAACCCAACGATATCGGCGTGGTCGATTTCGACGGGGCCTGCGCCGAAAAGACCGCGCGCGGCCTGACGCTGCACCGCGCCGAGGGCGAGATGCGCTTCGTCCGGCTGGGCGGTGAGTAGCGGCAGTTTTGGGGTGGGAGGCCCCATTGCCCTTTTCGTCGTCCCCGGTCGAATTCGGTCGGCGCGAGGACGCGCAACGATTCCAAAGTTCAGTAAAGTTCAGCCCTGTGCGGCGCCATTTGGACCTCGCGGTGTGTTGCGCGCGCCCGGCATTCACGCCTCGCCGTAGCCGCACCGGCAAGCGGGACCGCAATCGCTTTTATCCACCGAATGAAAGAGCCGGATGAAGGCTGACATAGCTGGATAATGTAGGAAAGGCCCTTTTTGAGGCGATGTCCGCTTTGGGGTGGGAAGCGGACGTTCGCTTACCCCTCTCTTCGTCACCCCGGACTTGATCCGGGGTCCATGACGCCGCCGCAGCTATGGATCCCGGATCAAGTCCGGGATGACGATGAAAGAAAGATCCTCCCTGTCGCGCAGCGATGGGGAGGGGGACCGTCCGCGAAGCGGATGGTGGAGGGGCACCGTCGCGCCATGGCCCCTCCGTCAGCGCTTCGCGCTGCCACCTCCCCATGGCTTCGCCACAGGGAGGATCTTAGGACCGCAATCGGTCGGATACCGGACACTTCCCCTCCCGACCCCTTCCCTCTTGCACTCGCCTCGCAAATGAGTCACACCTTTACGTGAACGTAAAGGTAAAGTGCCTGCGAGAGGATTCTTCCCCATGACCGACACACCCAGCTTCGACACGATCAAGTTCGATGTCACCGACCATGTCGCGACGATCACGCTCAATCGCCCCGAGCGGCTCAATTCGATGCCGCCCGCGATGGCCGACGATATCCGAACCGCGCTCGACTATCTGCCCGTCCTTGGTGCGCGCGCGTTGCTGATCACGGGCGAAGGCCGCGGCTTCTGTTCGGGGGCCGATCTGGCGGGCGACCGCAGCGGATCGGCGGTCGGCGGCGGCGCGAACAGCCGCAAGGCGCTGCGCAACCATTACAACCCGATGCT
>JAOZVS010000093.1 GCA_025869435.1 Zavarzinia sp. | reverse complement strand
CCGCCGGTCGCCGTCCTGTCGGATGACGAGACGCTGGCGCCGGCCTGCGCCCTGATCGGTGCCTTGCTGCTGCCCCTCGGCACGAGCGATGCCCAGCTTGGCCTTGTCCTTCGGTTCGCCGGCCGGCTGGCGGGCGAGGTCAGCCGGCGCCACACCCTCGAGGGTCGGCGCGACACGCTGGAAAGCGAGCGGCGCGCGCTGCGCGGCCTCGCGCCCTTCGAGGCGGACGGCATGACCCTCGGCACCGCCACCGGCCGCTATCGCGCCCAGCGCCTGCTGGCCGGCGGCCCCGGTCTGGTCATGATCATGGCGATCGACGAACTGGCGAGCTGGACCGCCGCCTTCGGCCGCGATGCCGGCGCCCGCACCGAAACCGCCGTCACCGGCATCCTGGTCGCGGCGCCGGGGCGGCTGGGCGATATCCTGCACAGCCGGGGCCCCGGGGCCGGCTGGGGCCTGTGGCTGGCCGGGCAGGACCGGGCCGCCGCCAGCGCGATCGCGCTTCGTCTCCTCGACATGGTGGTGGCGGGCCGCCTGTTCCACGACCGCAGCCGGAGCGAGAGCGCCGTCACCCTGTCGATCGGCATCGCCGCCGCCCCGGCGGAAGGCGCGGCCCTGGCGGCGGAGGCGCTGGCGGAACAGGCGCTGGCCCACGCCGCCGCGCTGGGCGGCAACCGCATCCGCTGGACGGGCTAGGCCGCCGCATGGCCCCATGCCCGAGGTTGCGCGGGTTGGCCGCGATGAGAATCGTTAAAGTCGCGCCATGACCGCAAACCCGACCCCGACCAAGCCCGGCCGCCTCGGCCTCATCGTGATCCTTGGATCGCTGACCGCCTTCGCGCCGCTGTCCATCGACATGTATCTGCCCGCCTTCCCGGCGCTGGAGGCGCATTTCGGCGCCAGCGCCGGCGCGGTGCAGGGCACGCTGGCGGCCTTCTTCATCGGCCTTGCCATCGGCCAGTCGGTGCATGGCCCGCTGTCCGACCGGCTGGGCCGGCGCCTGCCCATGGTGGGCGGTATTCTGGTCTATGTCGCCGCCTCGATCGCCGCGATCTTCGCGCCCGATATCGAGACCCTGAGCGCGCTGCGTTTCATCCAGGCCCTGGGCGGCTGCGCCGGTATCGTGATCGCCCGGGCCATGGTGCGCGACCTGTTCGACGAGCGGGATTCGGCCCGGGTCTTCTCGCTGCTGATGCTGGTCATGGGCCTCGCGCCCATTCTCGCCCCGATGCTGGGCGGGCAGCTGCTGGCGATCGCCGACTGGCGCTGGATCTTCGGCTCGCTGGCCGCCTTCGGTGCCGCCTGTCTCGCCGCCGTCTTCTTCGCCCTGCCCGAAACCCTGCCGGCCGAACAGCGCCAGCGCGGCGGCCTCGCCCGTATCCTTCACGCCTATGGCCGGCTGCTGGCGGACCCCGTGTTCATGGGCTTTTCCCTGTCGAGCGGTTTCCTGATGGCGGGCATGTTCGCCTATATCACCGGCTCGCCCTTCGTCTTCATCACGCTTTATGGCGTCAGCCCGCAGGCTTACGGGCTGCTGTTCGGCCTCAATGCCCTCGGCCTCATCGCCACCAGCCAGATCAACATGCGGCTGCTGCGGCATTATTCCGGGCGGCAGATCCTCGCGGTGGTGATGGTCGCGCAGGCGCTGGCCGCGGTCGCCCTGGCCGGCGTCACCCTGGTCCAGCCGGCGCAGCTCGTGTTCGTGCTGGTGCCGCTCTTCGCCTGTATCGCCAGCCTTGGCTTCGTTTCGGCCAACGCGGCGGCGGCGGCCATGTCGCGGGCCGGCGCCAACGCCGGCATCGCCTCGGCCCTGATCGGGGTGCTTCAGTTCGGGCTGGGGGCCCTGGGCGGCGCCTTCGTCGGCCTGTTCGACAATGGCACGGCGGCGCCCATGGGCTTTACCATCGCCGGCCTCAGCCTGGCGGGCCTTCTGGCCCACCGGCTGCTGACCGGGCGCGGGACCGATCAGACCTCGTAAGCGGCCTTGTAGGTCTCGATGACCTTGCGGTTGTCGTGCTGCCAGGGGTGGAAGCCCGGGCGGTAGTAGGACAGATAGATGCCCAGTGTCCGGCGCAGGATGCCCGGCTTCACCAGCCCGAACCAGGCGGCGGCCGCGATGCTGCGCCAGCCCCTGGCCTCGCCCCGCGCCTTCAGCAACTCGGCCGCGTTGTGATGCACCTGGCCGAGGAAGACCCGGGTGGCGAGGCGCATGGCCCGCGTCCGCATCCGGTAGCCGGCGAGCCCCTTGGGCTTCACGATGTTCCAGACGTCATAGGCGACGGACTTGTGCTCCGCTTCCTCGATCGCATGCCAGTGCCAGATGCGCGAGAATTCGGAATCCGCGCCCTTCATGAAATCGGGATGGGACAGGAGATCGTCGGCGAGGATCGCGGTGAAATGCTCGAAGGCGCAGGTCACCGCCAGCTTGAACAGCGGGCTGTCGTCCCAGCGGGCGATCTCGTCGCGCAGGCGCTGCTCGAGGGCATCGACGTCGCCGCCGAACGCCTTGATCGCATTGTTGTAGCGCCGGTGTTCCCGCGAATGGATGCCTTCCTGCTGCTGAAAGGCGGTGATTTCCGCCAAAAGCTTGGGGTCGGTCACCTGGTCGCGGAAATGGACCACGGCATTGATGAAATAGGTCTCGCCCACGGGGAAGAGGATGGACGACCCGTCCATGATCGCGGTCGCCACCGGATTGCCGGCGAACCAGTTCCGCTTGTCGTCACCGGCCAGCGCGAACTTCAGGTTCCGCGGCTTGATGTCCAGCTTGCCCATCCTCGTTCTCCCTTGGCTTGATCAGGCTTCGTAGGCCGACTTGTACTTCTCGATCAGGTGGCGCGTGTCCTTCTGCCAGGGGTGGTAGCCCGGCTTGAAGTAGGACAGGTAGTCGGGCAGCGTGCGCAGCAGCACGCCCGGGCTGATCAGCGAGAAGTAGAGAATGCCGAACACCGTGTGGCGCAGGCCGCCGTAACCACGGGCGCGCATCAGGGCCTTGGCGTTGTAGCGGCTCTGGCCGACGAAGACCGAGGTCGCCTTCAGCATCGCCCGCACGCGCATCAGGTAACCCTTGACGCCCTTGGGCTTCACCTGGTTCCAGACGTCGAAGGCGACGGACTTGTGTTCCGCTTCCTCGATGGCGTGCCAGCACCAGATGCGGGCGAATTCCGGCTCGGCCTTTTCCAGGAACTCGGGGTGCTCGAGCACATGTTCCGCCAGCATCGCGGTGAAATGCTCGAAGGCGCAGGTCAGGGCCAGCCGATATTCGGGCGAGGCCTTCTTCTCGTCGAGAATGTCGATCTCGCGCTGCAGGCGGGCTTCAAGCGCGGCGATATTGCCGCCGAAGGCTTCGACCGCCTTGTTGTAGCGGCGGTGTTCGCGCGAATGGATGCCTTCCTGCTGCTGGAAGCCGGTGATTTCGGCCAGCAGCTTGGGATCGCTGATCCGGTCGCGGAAATGGATGACCGACTGGATGAAGAAGGTCTCGCCGATCGGGAAGAGGACGGAGGCGCCGTCCATCATCGCCGTGGCGACCGGGTTGCCACCGAACCAGTTGCGCTTGTCCTCGCCGGCAAGGGCGAACTTGATATTGCGCGGCTTGATTTCGACCATGCTCATGATGTGTCTCCTCGTCGCTGCCGGTCGGCGCCTTGCGCCTCAGGACCGGACGGTTGCAGGGGTTTTGCTGTTCTTGTCCTTGGCGCCGGCGGCAAGGCCCCCAAAGGCCTTCCGCACCAGCGTCGCGTAAGCAACCGGCAACAGCCGCGAGAGCCCGGAAATGACGCGGGCATCGGGGCCGATGAGAATGCGGGGCGAGCGCCGCTCGATCCCGTGGATGATGGTGGCGGCGGCCTGCTCCGGCGTCGTGCGGGCGATTTCCTCGAACCGCCTGGCGACCGCTTCCGCCGATTCGGCGCCGGCCGGCAACTCCACCACCCGGGCCGAGGCGGCGATATTCGTCTTGATGCCGCCGGGATGGACGCAGCCGATGTGAACGCCCGTGCCGTGAACTTCCTGGCGCAGGGTTTCGGTGAAGCCGCGAACGGCGAATTTGGCCGCGCAGTAAGCCCCCTGGCCAGGCACGCCGATCAGGCCGAAGACGCTGGAAATATTGACGATCGAGCCTGACTTCTTCGCCAGCATCCGGGGCAGGAAAGCCTTGGTGCCATAGACGACACCCCAGAAATTGATACCCATCAGCCATTCGATCTGTTCGATCGGCAGGCTGTCGATCGAGCCGACAAGCGCGACGCCCGCGTTGTTGACGACGAAATCGGCGCCGCCCAGGTCCGTCGCCACCTTGTCGGCGAAGGCGAAAACAGCGCCCCGGTCCGAGACATCCAGGGCCTCGGCCAGAACCCGCGTGCCCTGACGGCGAAGCTCGGCCGCGAGGGTTTCGAGACGGTCGGCATTGATGTCCGAAATGGCCAGGGCGCAGCCGCGCCGGGCGAAGTCGCGCGCCAGGGCCTGTCCGATCCCCGATGCGGCCCCCGTGACCACGGCGACTTTGCCCTTGAACATGTCCTGAGCCATTCTTGCCTCCCTTGTGGTTTGTTTTTCTCACTCGACCAAACTTATGTCAACCGACAAATAAAACCATTTCCAGAGTGATCGCGGCGTCCTGTCGCATCCGGCTCGATGGTGAAGGCTTGCCGTGGACGGGTGAAGGGGCGATCCGCCCCGATCAGGGGCGGCCGGAAGGGTTGCGTCCAGGCATCGCCTTGCCGCATTGTGCCCGGAGGTTTTGGTCGTATTCGGGGATTTCCGTGGCGCGTCCGGTGTTCGACGATCTTCAGGCGAGGCTGCGTTCGCTCGCGCGGGGGGACCTGCCGGCGGCGGTGGCCCTGCCCGGCAGCCGGGCCGAGCGGTCGGCCGCGCTGCGCGCCCGGATCATCGAGGCAGCCAAGCCGGAATTCGCCGCCAAGGGTTATGACGGCGCCTCGGTCCGCGCCATCGCCGCCGCCGCCGGCATCGAGCAGGGCCACCTCGGCTATCATTTCAAGACCAAGCGCGCCCTGTGGGAGGCGACGGTCGACACGGTCTTCGCCGATTTCCCCGAGACGGTCGGCGGTGCGGTGCCCCGCACCTATGAAGACGCCCGTCTGGTGATGCGGGCCATGCTGCAGAGCTACGCCGGCTATTGCCTGTCAATGCCGGAACACGCCCGCTTCGTCTTCAACGAGGCGGCGGCCGGGGGCGAACGGCTGGAATGGCTGGTCGAGCGGCATATCAGAAGGCGCGTCGCCGTGCTGGAGCCGGTGTTCAGGGCGGCGCGCGACCGAGGCGCCGTGGCGGCGACATCGTTCGAGGCCTTCGTCGTCTCGTTCCTTGCCGCCTTCGGCCTCGCCTATGCCCTGCGGGCCTTCCACGGGGCGATCTTCAGCCCGGCGGGGACGGACCCCGAAGCCGTTCCGCCCCTGCCGATCGAGGATATGATCGCCCTTTTCGTCAAATAGGCAGGGGTCAGGCGACCGCGAGACCTCCCGCCGTCCTCTTACGCGGCCGAAAGGCCGCCGGCGGTCTCGATGAAGGCGGCGATTTCGGCGACGCCATCGCCCTTGGACGCCCGGGCGAAGACAAAGGGCTTGTCGCCCCGCATCTTCTTCGCGTCCCGGTCCATCACGCCAAGATCGGCGCCGACGAGCGGCGCCAGATCCGTCTTGTTGATGACGAGAAGATCGGAGCGGGTGATGCCCGGGCCGCCCTTGCGCGGGATCTTGTCGCCGGCCGAGACGTCGATGACATAGATCGTCAGGTCGGCGAGTTCGGGCGAGAAGGTCGCGGCCAGATTATCGCCCCCGGATTCGATCAGCACGAGGTCGAGATCGGGAAAGCGGCGGCGCATCTCGGCGATGGCGGCGAGATTGATCGAGGCATCCTCGCGGATCGCCGTATGCGGACAGCCGCCGGTCTCGACCCCGAGGATGCGCTCGGGCTCGAGGCTGCCGGCCCGGGTCAGGAACTCGGCGTCTTCCTTCGTATAGATGTCGTTGGTGATCGCCGCGATGTCGTAACGCGCGCGGAAATACTGGCACAGCTTGTCCATCAGCGCCGTCTTGCCCGAGCCGACCGGCCCGCCGACACCGACGCGAAGCGGACCATGGGGATTACGCAGGGTCGTCATCAATTACATCCAGTCGCGGTTTGGCCCCGCTCGCGCGGCGCATGAAGGCATCGAACAGGGGAACGGTGAAGGCCGTGTCGCCGTGGGACGGACTGTAGAGCATTCCCTTCTCGATCAGCGAATTGCGCAAGGGGGCCACGGCATTGACCGGCCGGCCGAGAGCCTCGGCGATATCGCCCGAGCGATGCGGCCCCGGCCCCAGGCTTGCCATCGCCTGCATATAGGCCTTTTCCTTCGGGGTCAGCCGGTCGAAGCGGACGCGGAAGAAGCTGGCGTCCAGTTCGGCCAGGGCCTGGACCGTGGCCTGTTGCGCATCCGCCGCCGTGATCCGCGAATCTTCCGCCAGATCCCAGCAATGCTTGCCCCATTCCTGCAGGAAATAGGGGTAGCCGCGACTCTCGCGCAGCACCTGTTCGATCGCTTCGGCCTCGAAGCGGACATGCTCGCGCTCGGCCGGCAGCGTCAGGGCATCGCGGGCGGCCTCGTCCGGCAGGCGGTCGATGGGGGCGAATTCGAACAGCCTCTCGGCATAGGATTTCGCCCGGCCCATGCGCCCGAGCAGCTGGGGCAGGCCCGCGGCCATCAGGGTGACCGGCAGCTGATCCTGGGCCACGGCATGAAGCGCGGCGATCAGCGCGCCGAGTTGGGCTTCCTCGACATATTGCAATTCATCGATGAACAGGACGACCGCCCCGCCCCGCTCCTTCGCCGCGCGGCCGACGGCGGCGAGCAGATCGTTCAGATCGAGTTCGAGGTCGCCGGTATCGGCGAGGCCCGGCTCCGGCTCGGCTTCGATCGAGACCTCGATATCGTCGTATTTGACCTTGAGCGCGCGGGCAAAGCCGGACAGCGCCCGCCAGGCCCGCAAGGCCGCCGATTTCGCCGCCTGCCCCCGGTCGAGGCGCAGCAACATGGCCCGAAGACCGGGCACCAGAAGTCCGGGCAGGGACCGGTTTTCCGGCGCCTCCAGGCGAACCGCGCTGAAGCCCCGCGCTTCGGCATCCAGGCGGATCCGATTCAGCAGCACGGTCTTGCCGACGCCGCGCAGGCCATAGAGGATGAAACTGCGCGCGGCCCGCCCCGCGCGAATACGGTCGAGGGCGATGGCCGCCCGCAGGATCAGGTCGTCCCGTCCCGCGAGTTCGGGCGGCGACGTGCCGGCGCCGGGGGCATAGGGGTTGATCCTCGGGTCCATCGATAGAGATCTTATCCAAGTTTATGAAAAAATCATAACCTCACATAAACTCCCGATGCAATGGCGTTTCAGGACCGGAACAGCCTCGTATACTGGGTCTCGTGGCGCATGGCGCAGATGTCGGAAACCAGGGCGCAGCCGCCCAGGGCCTCGAAGGGATCGGCGGCGGGATCGAGGGCGAGGGTCCGGGCGACCGCATCCTCCACCGCCGGCATCAGGGCGGCGATCGCCTTCTGGCCGTCGGTCTGACCGAGCGGCACCAGCCGCTGCGCCGCCGAGACCAGATTGGCGGCGAATGCATGCAGATAGGCGGTCAGCGCCGGGGCGAGCGGGATGGCTTCCGCCGCCGCGAGCGCGCCGACGACGACCGGATAGGCGACGCTGACGGGCAGCAGGGCCAGAACCTCGTGCCCCCAGGCCGATTCCGAGATGAGCCGGAAGGCCGTCCCCTGCGCCAGGCTTTCCACCTGCCGCTCCTTGGCCGGGGCGTTGGCGGCGGCCAGTTCGGCGATCATGTTCAGCTTCGCCGCGTCGCCGCCGGCATGATGGGCATAGGCGAAGAAAACGGCGTCATTCCAGCCGCTGCCCTGGCCGAGCAGCAGGCCCAGCCAGTCGACCAGCGCCGCGCGATCCCGCACCCAGCCCTGTTCCACCGCCCATTCGAGGCCGTGGGAATGGCTGAAGGCGCCGACCGGATAGGACGGCGACAGCCAGGCCAGCAGGCGGTAGAGCGCCCGCTCAGTGGTCATGCTTGCAGTCGGGACCGTGGACGTGCCCGTGGTCATGATCGTGATCGTGATGCGCGTGGCCATGGTCATGGCCGTGATCGTGGCCGCAGCAGGCGCCGTGATCGTGATCATGGGCCTCATGGCCATGATCATGATCGTGATGACCGCCGGCATAGGCCCCGCCTTCGGGATCGAAGGCGGCATCGACCTTGGCGACCGCAGCGCCAAGACCGACCAGCATGTCCTCGATCACATGATCGGGACGGATGCGGATGCGGTCGGCCAGCAGCTGGGTCGGCAGGTGGCGATTACCGAGGTGCCAGGCGATGCGCACCAGCTCCGCCGGGCTCTTCGCCGTGATCTCGACCAGCCGCTCGGGCGCCGCCAGCACACGGATCACGCCGCCGCCATCGAGGGCGAGGCCATCGCCGTCGTTCAGCGGCACGAGTTCGGCGAGATCGAGCAGGAACTGCTGGCGCCCGGCCGACAGCACCGCCCGGCGCCGCAACCGGGCCTCGGAATCCAGCACCACCTCGCCGACGACGGCATCATCGGCGAAGGAGCCCTTGGGCAGGACGGCGGAAGCGCGCTTCATGGGTCTCTGG
>JAOZVS010000092.1 GCA_025869435.1 Zavarzinia sp. | reverse complement strand
ACGCGCGGCCTGGCCCAGATCACAGCCGGGGCTTCGCGCGACCTTCAGATTCCGGCGCAGGCGCCGCCCGGCGTCATCGTCGCCGACGTCTACCAGCAGCAGCTGGCGGAAACCCGCAGCCCGCGCAGCGTTCCCGTGTCCATGCCGCAGTTCGAGGCGTCGCGCGCGCCGGCCCTGCCGGTGACCGGGGTGCCCATGACGGCGGCGATGCAGGCCGCCCTTGGTGGTGCTGCCCCCGCCCGTGTTCCCGTGCGTCTCGACATGCCGCAGGACAGCGGTCGCCGCGCCGCTGCCCCGGCCCGAGCTACCACCGCCGCTGCCGCGGCGGGATCGGCTTCAGGCAGTGGCACGGTTATCGGGTTTGCCGCGGGGTCGATCGACCTTTCGCCGGCAGCGCGCGAGTCCATCCGTCAGATGGCATCGGCGCTGCATTCCGGTGCGGCGCAGGTGCGGATCGTCGGCTATGCCCGTGCCAAGGGCGATGGCGGCGATTCGGTCGGGGCCTTCGGGCTGTCGATCGATCGGGCGAATGCCGTGGCGGCCGAACTGATGGCCGCGGGCGTGCCCGCGCAGGCGGTCATGGTGGAGGCGATCGTCGCCGACGCCGGGGCCGCCAGCCAGCGCAACCGGGGCAAGGGGCCCGAAGCGGTCGTCTTCGTCGAGTAATTACTCACTCTTCTCAACTCGCATTCCCTTGAAGGGACATCAGGTCCGATCATGGATCCCGAATTTCATCGCATCCGGCGGTTGCCGCCCTATGTCTTCGAGCAGGTCAATTCACTGAAGGCCAAGGCCCGCGCCCGCGGCGAGGACATCATCGATTTCGGCATGGGCAATCCCGATCTGCCGACCCCGAAGCACATCGTCGACAAGCTGGTCGAGACCGTGGCCGACCCGCGCAGCCACCGCTATTCCGTCTCGCGCGGGATTCCGGGCCTGCGCAAGGCCCAGGCCGCCTATTACCAGCGCCGTTTCGGCGTCGAGCTGGACCCGGAGCGCGAGGTGATCGCCACCCTCGGCTCCAAGGAAGGCCTCGCCAATCTGGCCCAGGCCATCACGGCGCCGGGCGACACCATCCTGGTGCCGAACCCGTCCTATCCGATCCACCCCTACGGCTTCATCATCGCCGGCGCCGCGATCCGTTCGCTGCCGCCGGTGACGCAAGAGACGGATTTCATGACCGTGCTCGAGCGGGCGACGCGCCATTCGGTGCCGATGCCGACGGCGATCGTGCTGAACTACCCGTCGAACCCGACGGCCGAGGTGGTCGATCTCGATTTCTACGCCCCGATCGTCGAATTCTGCCGGGCCAAGGGGATCTATATCCTCTCCGACCTCGCCTATTCGGAAATCTATTTCGACGGCAATCCGCCGCCGTCGATCCTGCAGGTGCCGGGCGCCAGGGATATCGCGGTCGAATTCACCTCGATGTCCAAGACCTATTCCATGCCGGGCTGGCGCATGGGCTTCGCCGTCGGCAACCAGAAGCTCATCCAGGCCCTGGCCCGGATGAAATCCTATCTCGATTATGGCGCCTTCACGCCCATTCAGGTCGCGGCCGCCGCCGCCCTGAACGGGCCGCAGGACTGCGTCGAGGAAGCGCGGCAGATCTACAAGGCGCGGCGCGACGTGCTCATCCCGGGCCTGCTCGATGCCGGCTGGAACGTGCCGTCGCCGCCCGCGACCATGTTCGCCTGGGCGCCGATCCCGCCCGCCTTCGCCCATCTCGGCAGCCTCGAGTTCTCGAAGCGCCTGCTGACCGAAGCCAAGGTCGCGGTCGCGCCGGGTCTTGGCTTTGGCGAATATGGCGATGGCCATGTGCGCATCGCGCTGGTCGAGAACGAGCACCGCACGCGCCAGGCCGTTCGCAACATCAAACGTTTCCTGGCTTCGGCGGACCCGGCGCGGCCGCAGGACGTGCCGGCGCAGAAAAAGGTCGTGGCGTGACGGATTCCTTGCGACTGGGTGTCGCCGGCCTCGGTACGGTCGGCGGCGGTCTCGTTCGATTGCTCGCGGCCCATGCCGACCGGCTGGCCCTGCGCACCGGCCGGCGCATCGAGATCACCGCGGTCTCGGCCCGCGATCCGGGCAAGGATCGCGGCCTCGGCAACGCGCTCGGCGATGCCCGCTGGTATGGCGACGCGGTCGAGATGGCGGCGGACGACAATGTCGACGTCGTCGTCGAATTGATCGGCGGCGAGACCGTTGCCAAGGCCGCGGTCGAGGCCGCCCTGTCGCGCGGCAAGCCGGTCGTCACCGCCAACAAGGCCTTGCTCGCCCATCACGGCGTCGCCCTCGCGGCGATGGCCGAGAAGGCGGGCGTCGCGCTCAATTTCGAGGCGGCGGTCGCTGGCGGCATTCCGGTGGTCAAGGCCCTGCGCGAGGGTCTGGCCGGTAACCGGATCGAAGCCGTCTACGGCATCCTGAACGGCACCTCGAACTATATCCTGACCAGCATGGCCGAGAGCGGCGCCTCCTTCGAGGATGCGCTGGCCGAGGCCCAGGCGCTTGGCTATGCCGAGGCGGACCCGAGCTTCGACGTCGACGGTGTCGATGCCGCGCACAAGCTCGCGCTGCTCGCCAGCCTCGCCTTCGGAGCGAAGATCGATTTCGGCGCCATCCATGTCGAGGGCATCCGCCGCGTCTCGGCGCTCGATATCGCCTTCGCCCGCGAACTCGGCTTCCGCATCAAGCTGGTCGGCACCGCCCGTTCGACCAGCGAGGGGCTGGATGTCCGCGTGCATCCGGTGATGATCGCCGAAGGCTCGCCCCTGTCCCATGTCGACGGTGTCTTCAACGGTGTCGTCGTGCATGGCGATTTCGTCGATCGCATGATGTTCGAGGGCAGGGGGGCCGGCGCCGGCCCTACCGCCTCGGCGGTCATGGCCGATATCGTCGATATCGCCCTCGGCGTCCGGCTGCCCCTGTTCGGCGTGCCGGTCGATGCCCTGCTACCGGCCCGGGTGATGCCGGTGACGGCGCGGCAGGGCGCCTGCTATCTCCGTCTTTCCGTGGTTGATCGGCCGGGGGTTATCGCGGACATTGCCGCCATCCTGCGCGACGAGCAGGTCTCGATCGAGTCCCTGCTTCAGCGGGGGCGGGCCCCGGGCGAAGGCGTGCCGGTGGTGATCGTGACGCACGAAGTACAGGAAGCGGCCATGGCCCGGGCCATGGCGCGGATCGGCGCGCTGGCCTCGGTACTCGAGGCCCCGACCATGATTCGCATCGAAGAGATAAAGCGCGCCTGAGCTGGCGCGGCATGGATTTGAAGGAACTGGACATGGCGACGAAGAAGACTGTCAAGACCGCCCCCGTCGAAGTGGCGGGCGACGACGACCGCGCCCTCGTGCTCGAACTGGTTCGCGTCGGCGAGGCGGCGGCGATCGCCGCGGCGAAGCTGGCGGGCTGCGGCAACGAGAAGGCGGCCGATCAGGCCGCCGTCGATGCCATGCGCACGGCCCTCAACCAGATGGACATCAAGGGCACCGTCGTCATCGGCGAAGGCGAGCGCGACGAAGCCCCGATGCTCTACATCGGCGAGGAAGTCGGCACCGGCAAGGGTCCCGAGATCGACATCGCCCTCGATCCGCTGGAAGGCACGACGCTGACCGCCAAGGCCTGGCCGAATGCCCTCGCTGTCGTCGCGCTGGCGAAGCGCGGTCATTTCCTGCACGCGCCCGACGTCTACATGGAAAAGATCGCCATCGGCGGCGGCTATGCCCCCGGCATCGTCGATATCGACCGTGATCCCGTCGACAACCTGAAGGCCATCGCGGCGGCCAAGGGCGTGCCGGTCGACCAGGTCACGGCCTGCATCCTCGACCGTCCGCGCCATGCCGAACTGATCGCCAAGGTCCGCGCCTCTGGCGCCCGCATCAACCTGATCCCGGACGGCGACGTCGCCGGCGTCATCGCGACGGCGGAGCCGGATACCGGCATCGATATCTATTTCGGCTCGGGCGGGGCGCCGGAAGGCGTGCTGGCGGCTTCGGCGCTGCGCTGCATCGGCGGCCAGATGCAGGGCCGCCTGCTGTTCCGCAACGACGAGGAAAAGGCGCGCGCGCTGAAGGCCGGCATCACCGACCTCAATCGCAAGTATGAGCTCGAAGATCTGGCGCGGGGCGATGTCATTTTCGTCGCGACCGGCGTCACCAATGGCTCGATGCTGGAAGGCGTGAAGATCACCCCGCTCGGTATCACCACCGAGACCATCGTGATGCGCTCCAAGTCTGGTTCGGTCCGCTGGATCAAGACCCGTCACGGCAAGAACAAGTAAGAACGCGAAAGCGCCCCCGGCTTCGGCCGGGGGCCTTCAGTGCCCGCCCAGCCAGCGGGCGGCGCCTTGTCCCGCGGCCCGGCCGAGGGCGAGGCAGGCGGTCAGCAGATAACCGCCGGTCGGCGCATCCCAGTCGATCATCTCGCCCGCGCAGAAGACGCCGGGCAGATCCCGCAGCATCCAGTTGTCGTCCAGCGCCTGAAGCGCGACGCCGCCTTCGGTCGAGATCGCCTCGGCCAGCGGCCGGGCGCGCGTCAGGGGCAGGGGCAGGCTTTTGAGCCGGCGGGCGATGGCCAGGGGCGTCGCCAGGTCGGCCGGCGTCGCTCCCTCGCGCAGCAGCCCGGCGCGGACCCCGGACAGGCCGAGGCAGCGGCGCAGATGGTCCGTCAGGCTGTGGCGGCCGCGCGGCTTCGACAGCGCGGCGACGAGGGAAGCCTCGTCCCGCCCCGGCATCAGGTCGAGGTGGAGGACGGCCGGTCTCCCCTCGTCGAGCGCGCGCCGGGCCGAGGCGGCCAGCGGATAGATGGCGCCGCCCTCGATCCCGGTCGCGGTGACGACGAATTCGCCCCGGATCTCGTGATCGCCGAAGCGCACCGCGACGGGTTTCACCGGCTGGCCGGCGAAACGCTCGCGAAAGATATCGGACCACGCCACGTCGAAGCCGCAGTTGGTGGCGGCGAAATCACGGGTCGCGATGCCCCGCGCCGCCAGCAGCGGGCTCCAGACACCATCGCTGCCAAGGGCGGGCCAGCTGGCGCCGCCGAGGGCGAGGACCGTCACCGCCGGCCGTTCCACGGCCAGCGGTCCATCCGGCGTCTCGAACAAAAACGTGCCATCGGGACCGAAGCCGCGCCAGCGATGGCGGACATGGATTTTCAGCCCCCGCGCGCGCAGGCGGCGCAGCCAGGCGCGCAGCAGGGGCGCGGCCTTGAAGCCGGTCGGGAAGATCCGGCCGGACGACCCGGTGAAGGTCTCGATGCCGAGGCCGGCGGCGAAGGCGACGATCTCCGCAGGGCCGAAGGCGCGAATCGCGTCCTCGAGGCGGGGCCGCGCCGAACCATAGCGGCCGAGCAGCGACTCGATCGGCTCGGCATTGCTGATATTGAGACCGCTCTTGCCCGCCATCAGAAACTTCCGGCCGAGAGAGGGCATGGAATCGTGAAGATCGACCGCGAAACCAGCGTCCAGCAGGGTTTCGGCCGCCATCAGGCCGGCCGGACCGCCGCCGACGACCATGGCGCGGGCGGTCGCTCGAGCAGGGAAGTCACCGGGGCGGTTCATTTGTTAACCCTGTTCGTGGTGCAATGCGCACCGGTTGCCGGCCCGGTGGGCGCGGCGCCTGATCCTGTCTGAAGCTGGAATGCCATGAACCGCACGCTCGCCGGCCGCCTTCTGCCGATTCTGTTCATCCTTGCCGCCTTTGCCCTGCATCTTCGCCTGGCGGCAAGTCCCGAAGGCGCGCTCGGTGCCCATCGGCTTCTCGATACCGACAGCTATACCCGCCTGCTCCGGGTCGAGCAATTGTGGCAGGGCACCGGCTGGTGGGACAATACGGTGATCCGCATGGCGGCGCCGGACGGCATGCCCCTGCACTGGACCCGGCCGCTCGACCTGCTGATCCTCGGGCCGGCGGTGGTCGTCGCCGCGCTGGGGGCGACCAAGGCGCAGGCGCTGTGGTGGTCGGGAATGCTGATCTGCCCGCTGTTGCACGGCATATCCTGCCTGCTGGCGGCATGGGCGGCGCGGGCCCTGTGGTCGCGCGAGGTCTCCTGGTTCGCGGCCATCGTCCTGCTGGCCCAGCCCATCGTCCTGGCCTATGGCGGGGTGGGGCGGGCCGATCACCATGTCCTGATCCTGCTCCTGGCCGTCGTCATGATCGGGGCGGCGCTGCGGGCGGCCATGGCGCTCGATCGTCGAGGCATGGCCTGGCTGGCCGGGCTGGCCGGCGCCCTTGGCGTCTGGACGGGGCCGGAGGCCTTGCTGGTGGTCGTGCCGGTGCTGGCGGCCTTCGGTCTGCTGTTCGTCACCGGGCGGGGGGAGGGGGGCGCGCTGGCGGCCCAGGGGCTTCGTATCGCCGTGGGTTTCACGGCGGGGATCGGCCTCGCCCTGCTTGTCGACGTCGCGCCGTCCCATTGGCTGGCGGTGGAACACGACCGGGTGTCCATCGTCCATCTGGCCCTCGGGGCCGCCATCGCCTTCGTCTTCGCCGGCAGCTGGCTGGCTGAACGGCTGGTCCGCGCGACGGCGCGGCCCTGGCCGCGCCGGGCCGCCACCGGTGCCGTGCTGTCGCTGGTGGCCCTGGCCGCGCTGGCCACGCTGTTTCCCGGCTTCGAGAAGGCTTCCCTGGCGTTTTCCGATCCGGTGATGCAGACGGTGATCGGGCGGGTGAAGGAAATGCAGCCCTTCGATCTTGGGCGGGCCGAAGGCTGGCTCGATTTCGTGACTCAGGGCGGCGGCATCGCGCTGGTCGTGTTCTATCTGCCCATCGCGCTGTGGCGGACGCCGCCGGGGCCGGGCCGGCGGGCCCTTGTCGTCCTGCTCGTGACCGCCCTCCTCACCCTTGCGGCGGGGCTCCAGTTCCGGCGCTTCATCATCGAATTCGCGGCGGTCGGGGCGGTGGCATCCGTGGGGTTGCTGGCCTCGACGGCAAGATCGCTCGATGGCCTTCGTCTGCTGCCGCGTGTCGCCGGGCTCGTCCTGGTAACATTGGGCATGACGCTGGGCCTGCCCGTGATCGGCTCGATGCTCCAGGCCCGCGACCGGGAAAAAGTCGCGGAATGCGACCCGTCCCGGCTGGTCGCCGCGCTGGACGACATCCGCCCGCCGACCCTGCGGGGCGCCGATGATCCCATCGTGCTGTCCGACGATATCAACATCGGCCCCCGAGTCGCCTATGAGACGGCTTTTCGCACGGTGGCCGGGCCCTATCACCGCGGCTCGGCGGCGCTTGGCGATTCGATCGCCGTCTTTTCGGGGACGGATCCCGAAGCCATCCTGCGTCGGCGCCAGGTCGACTATGTCGCGGTTTGCCTCGTGGGGGCCGGTGGCATCCTGCGACAGGTACAGCCGGGCGGTCTGGGACGGGATCTCGCCGCCGGAAAGGTCCCGGATTACCTTGTATCCGTGACCATTCGGCCCGATTTGGCGCAATCTCTGGCGCTTTTCGGGGTCCGCCGTGCAATCGAAACGCCGCGTTAAGAATTGGCGCTCATATTCTGTACATGCGCCGGGCGGATTGAATGGCGCTACGAATATGGTACCCGTCTGACGGGATCGGATAACGGCCGATGTCCCGAACAGGAGAGAAAAAATGCTTCGCACTCTGATCACTTCGATGCGCAAGACCGACGAGCGTGGCGCGACGGCCATCGAATACGCCCTGATCGCCGCGCTGATCGCCGTCGCCGCCATCGTCGCGATGGGCTTCGTCGGCAACGGCATCAGCGACGTGTTCACCAATGTCTCGGACACGCTGAACAACGCCACCTAATCGGTTGGATGAACCCTTCGGGGCTGTATTTGACCGGTCCTTCGCCCCGCTGCATCGTCACTGCGATACAGCGGGGCTCGACTTGAGGGGCGTCTCGGCATGATCAAGGCTGTGTTGTGCCGGCGAGCCGGTCAGGGTCCCGGGTCCCCCAATGAACAGGGGGCGACATCGCTGGAATATGTCTTCATCGCCAGCCTGATTTCCCTTGTCGTTTTCCTCGTCGTCTTCCAGATCGGCGACTGGGTCGCCCTCCAGTTTGGCCGGATGGTGAACGCGCTCTGACGCTCGCTCCCCGAAGCCGCCGATATCAGGCGAGCCGGGGCCGTCTCGGCCCGATCGGCCTCCGATCCATGAGGATCGGCCCCTTGCCCAAACAACCGGAACTCCGGCGCTGCCTCAAGGCGTGATGATCGTGATGCTGCGTGCCGGCAGGGCCGTGCCGGGCACCTTCGGGCTGTCCGATGGCGGGGCTTCAGCGGCGACGCCCGCCGTGGTGGTGGCGGTGTCCGTCGCGGTTGGCTCCGCTGCCGGGGCGGGTTCCGCCGCGGCGGGCGTGGTGGTTTCCGGGGACGCGGCCGGTTCCGCCGGGGCGACGGGTTCGGCGCCGGGCGCCGGCTCAGCCGCCGGGGGCGCTTCCGCGCTGGCGGCGGGTGGGGTCGCCGACGGAACTTCAAGGAACAGGGGGCCTGGTGTCACCGCCGGGGCCGTGACCGTCTCGGACGCGGCTTCCGGTGCCGGCGAACTGGCGCCCGCATCAAAGATAATGGTCGCCCCCGCCGCCGGATCGGCGGGCAGGGAAGTTGTGGCCGCCGGATCGGCGGGCATATCCGATGCATCCGGCGCGGCGGGTACCGTTGCGTCGAAAATGGTGGTGGCCCCGGCGGCCGGATCGACCTCCGCCGCCGCGGGCACCGCCGCATCCTCGGCCGGCGC
>JAOZVS010000091.1 GCA_025869435.1 Zavarzinia sp. | reverse complement strand
GCGGGCGCCCCTGTTGTCGGGCTGCGCGAACACCAGCTTGTTCAAAAGCTCGGCCGCCCAGCGATAGTCTCCGGCCGCGATCGCCGCCTTGCCCGCCGCGAGCAGCTTGTCGGGCCCGCCCGCGAGCGCGACATATTTGGGCGCCGACTGTTCGGGCGGCAGCGGGTTGAAATTCGCGGGGTTGCCGTCCCACCAGCCGAAATAGCGTTGGTACGTCGCCTTCATGTCGTGGTTGAGCGTGCCATAATAGCCGCGCGTCGAGAAATCGCGCCCCTGCACCGGCGCCTCGGCGGTCTGGTCGGCCAGCTCGTGCAGCGTCGCGCCGCGATTGGCGAGAAACAGCGTGCGGTCGTGGAAATAGCGGTATGCGTCGCGCTGGTTCGTCAGAAGCTCGCTCACCTCGCCTGTGCCCCAGGTCGGCCAGTGGTGCGATCCCATCGCCACCTCGGCGCTGCCGCCCCATTTCAGCAGCATCGCGTCGATCACCTTCGACCAGCGCAGCGCGTCGCGCACCTGCGCGCCGCGCAGGGTCAGGATATTGTGGAGATTGTGCGTCACCACCTCGGTCGTGTGCAGCGCCTTGTACGCCGGAATGTAAAAGACGAATTCGGCCGGTGCTTCGGTCCCGCCCGCGTCCATGAAATCGAACGCCAGCCCGTCGATCGTCAGCGTGCCGCCCTTTTCGCCGACGGTCTCGGTCGGCTCCATATAGCCGATCGTCCCCGACGACAGTTTCGGGCCGAGCCCGGTATCGACCTGCCCGCGCGCGCCGGGCGGCAGGATCGCCCCGAACATATAGAGCGCGCGCCGCCCCATGGCGGCACCGGCCAGCACATTCTCGGACGTCGCTTCTTCGGAAAAGCCGTGCGGCGCGATGATGCGGACCTTGCCCGCCTTGACCGCGTCGGCCGTCACCACCCCCCCGACGCCGCCGAAATGGTCGCTATGGCTGTGGCTGAAGATGACAGCCCTGATCGGCCGTTTGCCTTCGCTGGCGCCGATGCTGTCCTCGAACAGCTTCCATCCCGCCGCCGCAGTCTCTTCGGACAGCAAGGGATCGACGACGATCCAGCCGGTCTTGCCGCGGATGATCGTCATCACCGACAGGTCGTATCCGCGAATCTGCCAGATCTTGCCCGGCACCACTTCGAACAATCCGTGGACCGCGTCGAGCCGCGCCTGCCGCCACAGCGAGGGGTTCACCGTATCGGGGGCCTTCGCCTCGTTCAGAAAGGCATAGGGCCGCCGGTCCCACACCGTCTTGCCATTCTTGTCCGTGATAACCCCGCCCGGAATTTCGGCAAGCTTGCCGCGCGTCGCATTGGCCTCGTCGCGCGGGTCGTCCAGCGGCAGCCGCTTCGCGAGTTCGGCCTGCGCGGCGCGCGTCGCCTCGCTCGCGTCATCCTGCGCGATCGCGGCGAACGGCAGGCAGCTGGCGAGCAGCATGGTGGTCAGTCGGCGCATGATCCTCTCCCCCTTGTTTTGCCGACAGCTTGCGCTGTGGGGGCAGGCTTGGCAAGCATCGCGGGATGGAGAGCGCGCCGCACCTGCTGATCGCCTGGCACAGCCGCACCGGCGGCAGCGAAGCGCTCGCGCGCGCCGCAGCCGAGGGGGCGGGAAGCGCGAAGCTTGTCGCCGCGGACGCGGTGACCCCCGGCGATCTTACTGCCGCCGCCGGCTATCTGTTCGTCGGCCCCGAAAATCTCGCCGCGCTGTCGGGCGCGATGAAGGAGATGTTCGACCGTTGCTATTATCCATGCCTCGGCAAGCTCGAGGGGCGTCCCTATGCGACGATCATCTGCGCGGGATCCGACGGCGAGGGCGCGCAACGCCAGCTCGACCGCATCGCCACCGGCTGGCGGTTGCGGCGCGTCGCCGACCCGCTGATTGTGAACACCGCGGCGCAGACGCCCGAGGCGATCCTGGCCCCCAAGACGATCCCGGCGGATCGCCTTGGCGAAGCGCGCGACCTTGGCGCGGCGATGGCGGAGGGATTGGCGGCGGGGATATTCTGACGGAAGCGGTGATGCGCCAAACAGCGAACGACCGCATCGGGGTGGGAAGCGGACTTAGGGACGGGAAGGCGAATGACGTTCGCACAGCCACATCACCAGCGCCCATCCGGTCAACAAGGGGACAAATGACAATGCAGAGCTATGCCGATCGAGCACGAGGCATAGTGGAACAACTACCGCGATGATTCCGGCGGGATAGACCACGCCCTTCCAATGCGCGGGCATGTAGCTCCACCTGAAACGGTCGAACCAAACTTCTCGCCCTTGATCATTACATTGGGTCATACGGCTAGTCTCATAACCGAGTGATTGCAGATCGCGCAAACGTCCGCAATTGGTCGAATGCCGCCTTAAAAAAATTTCGCGCAGAGGCGCAGAGGCGCAGAGATCGCAGAGGTGACCTTCTTCCTCTCTGCGATCTCTGCGCCGCTGCGCGAATCCTGCTTAAAGCCGCCTTCGCGGCAGTGCCGGCAATCGATCGCTTTCGGTCATTCCGACCCAATCTGCGGTGAACGTCTGATGTGGGGTGATGAGCGGTCGTTGCAGATCCTCCCCGGAACGGGGAGGGGGACCAGCGAAGCTGGTGGAGGGGTACGTGCGGCCTGCCTTGCCGATGAGGTTGCGCACCGCCAAGTAGCTGGAGAGGCGAGGCTACTCGCTTGCGTCGCGGAAACCGCCTGTGCCCCTCCACCACCCTGCGGGTGGTCCCCCTCCCCCGGTGGGGGAGGATCGGCTATGGCCGAAATCGGTCGCTTCCCGCCATTTCCCGTTTTCGTTCGTGTCGAGCGAAGTCGGGACACCGGGAAGGCGGGTGCGAACGATGGGCATCTCCACCTTGCTCGATGCAGACGGATCGGGAAGCGCCGACGTGCGCGCCCGATCGCCCGCGGCCGCCCGACCCGCGCGGGCTCTCCCTGATCCGCCCCCTATTCGCCCTGCTCGCTGCCCAGCGACGCGCGCTGCGAATCGAGGACGATAATGCGCTGGCGCATCGCGTCGGCGACGCACGCCGCATCGCCGCACACATCGCGCTGGCCGATCCGCCAGCCGCGCTGTTCGGCGGCGATCTGCTCGCGGAGCGGTCCGGCGGTCCGGTCGAGTTGCTTGTAAGCGCGGTTGAGTTCGCGATCGAGCGCCGCCAGCTCATCGTCGCCGCAGATCAGTTTTTCGGCGCGCGTCGCGGCAAATTTGCAGTTGAAGCTCGGCGGAATTTTGGCGGTCGGGGTGGCCGCCGCAGCTTCGGCGGGTCCGGAGGTCGGGGGTGCGACAGCGGCGGGAGCAGGGGAGGCCGCCGGCGCCGACGCGGCAGAGGGTGCGTCCGTCGCAATGGATGCTGTCTGGGGTTCCTCGCCGCCGCGCAGGAACAGCATCGCGCCCAGCACCGCGACCGCGACGAGCAGTGCGGCGATTGCCAGCGTCTTCACCGATACGCTGGCCGGTGCGGATGGCGCCGGTGCGGACGCCTGCGTCAAGATCGCGGCATGCAGCGAATCGGCGGCCTCCGCACCCGTGGATGGATCTGCGGGCGCGGCGGCCGGCGCCGGAATCCCGGCCAGCTGGTGCGCCTTCGCCGCGATGCGCGCGATCGAATCGTCGCGTTTTTCCAGCCAGTCGATCCACTGTGCGCTGGCGAGATGATAGGCGAGGTCGTCGGGCACGATCTCCTCGAGCCGCAACGGGATGATCGCCTTATGCGCGCTGTCGGCCAGAATCAGCTCGCGCTTCACATGCGGGCTCTTGTCCGACTGGCTGCAGAAAAGAAGAAGGACGCCGGCCGAATCGCGGATCGCCTTCATGATCGCGGTATCGAACGCCTCGCCGGGGCCGACGTCGCGCGGCGCGATCCAGCAATCGACGCCGTGGCGCGCGAGCGCCTTCTCGACGTGCTGCGCGACTTCATATTTGCTCGAATGATGGCTGACGAACAGCTTCGGACGATCGGTTTCCTGCATGGAGCCCCCCTGAGTTTATTCGCGGCTGCGCTTCACCCGGTGCGATGCTCGCCCTTGACCCAGCGTACGGTGCCCGACGAGGCGCGCATCACGACGGTTTCGGTGGTCATCACGCCGTCGCGGCGGCGCTTGACGCCGCGCAGCAGCGATCCGTCGGTGACCCCGGTCGCGGCGAAGATGACGTCGCCCTTGGCCAGATCCTCCAGGTCATAGACGCGGTCGAGATCCTCGATGCCCCATTTCTTCGCGCGCTTGCGCTCGTCGTCGTTGCGGAACAGCAGGCGGCCCTTGAACTGGCCGCCGACGCAGCGCAGCGCCGCGGCGGCGAGCACGCCCTCGGGGGCGCCGCCGCTGCCCATATAGATGTCCACATTGGTGTCGGGGTTGGTTGTCGCAATCACACCGGCGACGTCGCCGTCGGGGATCAGCGCGACGCCGCAGCCGATGCTGCGGAGCTCGGCGATGATCGCCTCGTGGCGCGGGCGGTCGAGGACGCACACGATGATCTGTTCGGGCGGGCAGCCCTTCTCGCGCGCCACCGCTTCGACATTCTCGCGCACGCTATTGTCGAAATTGACCACCCCCTGCGAATAGCCGGGGCCGACCGCCAGCTTGTCCATATAGACGTCGGGGGCGTTGAGCAGATGGCCTTCCTCGGCGATCGCGAGCACCGCGAGCGCGTTGGGGCCGGCCTTGGCGGTGATCGTCGTGCCCTCCAGCGGGTCGACCGCGATGTCGATCTTCGGGCCCTTGCCGGGGGCGTTGCCGACCTTTTCGCCGATGTAGAGCATCGGCGCCTCGTCGCGCTCGCCCTCGCCGATGACGATCGTGCCGTCCATATAGAGCGTGTTGAACGCGGTGCGCATCGCTTCGACGGCGGCGGCGTCGGCGGCCTTTTCGTCGCCGCGGCCGATCAGCTTCGCGGCGGCGATCGCCGCGGCTTCGGTGACGCGCACCATTTCGAGCACGAGCACCCGGTCGAGGTTGCTGCCGGTCTTCGTCATGTCCGTTACTCTCCGTCTTTACTTGTTCCGCCGCACGGGCATGGTGCGCGCCATATGGTCGCCCGCGCCGCTTGTCGAGAATGCATCATGCGATTCGCCGCCGCTCTCGCGCTGGCGTGCGTCGTCCCGATGACAGCCGCGGCGCAGGTTCAGGGGCCGCCGGCCCCGCCGCCGGCCGCCCCGCCGCTGCCCGTCGATGCCGATGCCGCGCTGGCGCGGACGAAGGAACTGGTCGACCCGATCCGGCGCTGCAAGTCCGCCGGCGACGGGTCGATCGACGTCTGCGGGTCGGATACCGAACGCCACCGCCTGTCGCCCGAACTGCGCGCGATCGCCGGGGTCGGCCAGTCGACCAAGGACAGCCGGCCGCGCGTCGAGGTCAAGACGATGAGCCTCGACAAGCTGCCATATAACTGGGTGTCGATGGGAGGCCGCTTCAAGCCGGGCCCCGAATATAACCCGCTCTACGAAATGGCGAAGCGCGCGACCGATCCCGAGACGGGGACGCCGCCGGTTCCCGAATCCGAACCCTGAGGGTGCATTAGGTTTTGATTCAAGCCAAGCCGAATACACTCTCGATTCTCGTTTTCGCGTGTGTTCCGGGTCGTCAGGCAAGTCTGCCTGACTTGAAAACACGCTAGGCGAAAACCTCGGCGGCGGTCGCGCCGGGCTGCGACGCGCGATAGAAACCCGCGGGGATCAGCATGGTCGCGGCGAAATTGACGCTCCAGAAGATCAGCCAGCCAAAGTGCATCACCCAGTCGGCGATCCCGCCCTGCGGGCTGTTGAAGACGAAATAAATGTGCGGCGCGAGCAGCGCGGCCGTCGCCACCGCGACGACGATGTTGAGCGCGATATAGAAAGCGAAAAGCCGTCCCTGCGCCGATGCGGTGCGCTGCCAGGATTCGATGAAGGCCGACACCGGCTCGAGCCGTCCGGCCGCGCCCATGATCGGCCCGACGAGGCAGAAGCGCGCGCTCAGCCAGGCGCCGGTCACCGTCGAGACGATATGCCGCCCGACCAGATAGGGGGTGCCCCACGTCTGTGCAGCCTCGAACCCACCGAGCAGGAGGATCGGGATCGACAGGATCACCCCGATGCCGAAATAGAAGATGCAATTGACGACCAGATAGGCGGCGCCGGCGACCATCCCGTACATGATTTCCGAAATATAGCCTTCGCGCATCTCGGTCAGCAGCGCGTTCCATGTGGCGAGCATCGCACCGCACACGATCACCGCGACGATGCCGAGCAGGTAGAGCGGCCCGGCGATCGAGCCGCCGACGCGGTAGGTGAAGGGATCGGACATGATCGCGAGGATCGCGCGCAGGTCGAAGATCGGCTCGCTCGCGAGCAGGACGAAGGGGAGCCACACGCCGAGCCCGACATAGGCGAGCAGCGCCGGCCAGCGGTCCTGTGCGAGCGTTCGCGCTTCGGCTAGCCCGCGCCGGATTTCGATGTCCATGATGCGTTCCCCCTGTTCCCCGGCACCGGGCTAACAGGCGCGCGCATGATTTCAAGCGGTCAGAGCGCGAGGATCGGCATGTGCATCGGGGCGCCGACGACATGCTCCGAAGCGGCGAGGATCGCCAGCGCCGCCTCGATTGCGCGCGTCGGCCCCTCGTGCGTGACGAGCGCGATCACGACGCCGTCGCCGGCATCGTCGCCGCGCTGGATGAAGCTTTCGATCGACACGCCGGCGTCGCGCATCGCGGTGGCGATTTCGGCGAGCACGCCGATGCGGTCCTCGACCACCAGCCGGACATAATGCTTGCCCTCGCGTGCGCCGGCATCGGCGGGCGGGGCCTGGTCGAGCGCGTCGACGGGCATCGCGAAGGCGGGGCCATATTCGTCGCGCGCGATGTCGATGATGTCGGCGACGATGGCCGACGCGGTCGGCCCTTCGCCGGCGCCCGCGCCCTCGAAGAACAGCCGGCCGACGAAATTGCCCTCGGCAACGACGGCGTTCAGCGCGCCGGGGACATAGGCGAGCGGGTGGTCGGCGGGGACGAGGCACGGCTGGACATGCTGGTAGAGCGCGCCATTCGCCTCGGCGCCGTCGCGTTCGGCCATGCCGATCAGGCGGACGCGGTGGCCCAGCGCCTCGGCCTCGCGGATGTCGGCGGCGATCAGCCCGCGAATCCCGTTCGCGGTCACCGCGTCGATGTCGAGCTTGGTCCCGAAGCAGAGCGCGGCGAGGATCGACAGCTTGTGCGCGGCGTCGATTCCGTCGACGTCGAAGGTCGGGTCGGCTTCGGCATAGCCCTCCGCCTGCGCGGCGGCGAGCGCGTCGGCGAAGCTCGCGCCGTTCCGCTCCATCTGGGTCAGGATATAATTGCAGGTGCCGTTGAGGATGCCGTAAACGCGCGCGATCTGGTTCGCCGAAGCGCCCTCGCGGATCGCCTTGATCACCGGAATCCCGCCGGCGACCGCGGCTTCATATTTCAACGGCGTGTCCTTCGCCTCGGCGAGCCGGGCGAGATCCAGCCCGTGATGCGCGATCATCGCCTTGTTCGCGGTGACGAGCGCCTTGCCCGCACCCAGTGCGTGGCGGGCGATCGTCAGCGCGGGGCCGTCGGCGCCGCCGATCATCTCGACGACGACATCGACATCGTCCGCCGCGACGAGCGCATCCATATCGTCTTCCCAGCGATAGCGCGACAGGTCGACGCCGCGATCCTTGTGCCGGTCGCGCGCCGAAACCGCGACGATCTCGATCGCCCGGCCCGCGCGCCGCGCGATCAGGTCGCGATTCGCCTCGAGCAGCTTGACGACGCCGCCGCCGACGACGCCGATGCCCGCAAGCGCGACGCGGAGCGGCGGGCGGGGCGCGGCGGGGGCAGGGGACGGCGACATCTGGGCACTCCTATCGTGGACGCAGGCATGGCCCGCAGAGTGCCAGCGCACCTATCGGCTTTTGGAGCGGAAACAAGCCCGATGCGCCTTTGACGCACCGAAGCAGAGTTTTATCCTTCCGCCGGCGGCGTCCGCGTCCGCGTGCATTCGCCGAGCGCGCCGAGGACGACGGCATAGTCCGACGCCGCCTTCTTGCGGTCCTCGGGCGCGGTGCCCGCGAGTTTGGCGAGCGGCAGCTGATGCGGCAGGCCGCAGGCGAGCCGATACCAGGCGAGCGTGTCGCGCGGCGGCACCGCGGCCGACCCGTCGACGATCTCGCCGAACGCGGCGGCCCAGCGCCGCGACCCGTCGGGCGCGGTCAAGATGGTCAGCGACACCGGCTCGCCGGTCTTGGTATCGAGGAACAATTGCGTCTCGCCCTCGCCCGGCAGCGTGCCGGGGACATGGAAGCCGTTGGCGACGCCGGTCACCGCCGGCGGGGCGCCGGGCTTGACCAGCTCGGTCAGGATCGCGCGCAGCCGCGCTTCGGTCGCCGGATCCCACGGAAGCTGTGCGTCGGGGGCGACGAGCTGGACGCTGCCGGTGCTGTTCGCACCCGGGAGGGCGCCCGCTACGGGGCGGGCGAAGAGCAGGACGGGTTGCTTCTTTTTCAGCTTCGCCGGCTTGCCCTTCGCGTCGAGCGGTAGGTCGACGAGATAGCTGATTCGCGCCGCCAGCGGGCCCTTGCCGCGAATCAGGGCGACGACGTCGGCTTCGACATAGAATCGCGCCTGACCCGCCTTCAGTCCCGGCGCCCGCTCGGCCTTGAGCGCCGAGGCACTATGGATTTGTGCCTTGATCGCCATCGGTGCGATCGTCGCCAGATCGGCGATATCGGCATAGCTATAGGGAGAAGTCGTTGTCACCGGTGTCGATGCCTGCATGGCAGAAACACTGACAAAACAGCCGCTTGCAAGGGATATTCCCAGGGCTGCTGCGGGCAGGAGCGCGCGCATGATCGAACCACCTTTCGTTACTCGGGGCGCCTGTCCGGCGCCAAAACCCCATCATGGGGAAGCGGACATTAACCGCTGATAAAGGGTTTGCGAATGTGCCGCCACCGCGATAGGACGATGGGC
>JAOZVS010000090.1:7932-9173 GCA_025869435.1 Zavarzinia sp. | reverse complement strand
GAAGGGGCGCCTACAGCAACTGCTTGTAGGTCGCCTTCCACATGCGCGAGCGGATATAGAGTTCGATGTCCTCGGGCTCGGGCACGCGGGCCTGGCCTTCCTTGAAGATTTCGGCGGCGACCTTGACCGCGACCTTGACCGAGGCTTCGAGGATGCCCGACAGGGGCGGGTAGATCAGGCCGGCGTCGAGGTCGGCTTGCGTCACCTGTTCGGCGACGGCGCGGGCCGCCGTGATGAACATGCCGTCGGTCACCCGGCTGGCCTCGGTCGCATAGACCGCGAGGCCGACCGCCGGGAAGATATAGACATTGTTGCCCTGGCCGGGGACCAGCGTCTTCTCGCCGATGCGCACTGGCGGGAAGGGGCTGCCGGAGGCGAAGATCGCCCGCCCTTCCGACCATTTGTAGGCTTCCTCGGCCGTGCATTCGGCGTGGGAGGTCGGGTTGGAATAGGGAAAGACGATGGGCCGCTCGTTCAGGCGGGCCATGGCCTCGATCACCTCCTGGGTGAAGGCCTTGGCGACGGCGGAGACGCCGATGATGCCGGTCGGCTTCAGGGTCTCGATCGCCTCGACGAAACTGCGCAGCTGTTCGCCCTTGTGGGCGAAGGGGCGCTGGAAGCTGGCGAGATCGTTGCGGCTCTCGACGACGAGGCCCTCGATGTCGAAGAGATGGCAGCGGGCGCGCGCCTCCTCCAGCGTGAGGCCGGCCTGATGCATGACCTGGGACAGGAGATTGGCGATGCCGGTGCCGGCCGAGCCCGCGCCGAGGAACAGGAAGCGCTGTTCGGTCAGCGGCTTGCCGGTGATCTTCAGCGCGGCGAGGACGCCGGCGACGGCGACGCCCGCCGTGCCCTGGATGTCGTCGTTGAAGCAGCACACCCGGTTGCGATAGCGCTCGAGCAGCGGCACCGCGTTCACATTGGCGAAATCCTCGAACTGGATGCAGCAGCGCGGGAAGACTTCCTGCACCGCCTGGACGAATTCCTCGAGGAATTCGTCGTAGTCCTTGCCGCGCACCCGGGACTGCTTCAGCCCCATGTAGAGCGGGTCGCGCAGCAGCGACTCGTTGTTGGTGCCGACGTCGATCATCACCGGCAGGGTCATGCGCGGCGGAACGCCGGCGCAGGCGGTATAGAGATTGAGCTTGCCGATCGGAATGCCCATGCCGTTGGTGCCGAGATCGCCAAGGCCGAGGATGCGCTCGCCGTCGGTCACGACGATGAAGCGGATGTCCTTTTCC
>JAOZVS010000090.1:0-7922 GCA_025869435.1 Zavarzinia sp. | reverse complement strand
ATCTCGGCGATCCGGCCTTTCCGGTTGATGCCGAGATAGATGCCCTTGGGCCGGCGCATGATGTGGCCGTAGGTCTGGCAGGCGGCGCCCACGGTCGGGGTATAGACGATGGGCATGAAGCGCACCGGGTCCGACATGATCGTCTTGTAGAACAGGGTGCGGTCGTTGTCGGCGAGGGACTGCAGGAAGATGTAGCGGCCCATGTCGGTCGACTTCTTGGCCAGCTGCAGCATGATGCGCTTCAGGCGGTTTTCCTCGGTATCGATCCCTTCCGGCATCAGGCCGACCAGCCCGAAGGCCTCGCGTTCTTCCTCGGTGAAGGCCGTGCCCTTGTTCAGGCGCGGGTTCTGCATGAGGTCCATGCCGGTGGGAATACCGCCTGGCACCGATGCCTTGGTCATTGGTCTTGGCTTTCTTGTCGATCCAAAGGGTCCGGCGATCGCCGATGGGCACTATACGCCGCGATCTGGTCGCAGAGGTAGTGGAGCCGGCCGGGGCGCGCAACCGTCTCCTTGGTCTAAGAAGGGCGCCTTCATGCGAAAATGAAAAGGGGCGCCGTTGCCAGCGCCCCTGTCATGCGAATTCGCATCGAAAGGTAAATTGAATGCGGCGCAACATGCGCCGCCGCCTCATTTCGCCCGTTCGATCGCTTCGAGAATGAGCGCCTTGGCTTCGTCCGGGCCGACCCACTTCACGATGGTCACCCACTTGCCCTTTTCCAGATCCTTGTAGTGCTGGAAGAAGTGGGCGATCTGCTCGCACAGGATGTCCGGCAGGTCGGCGTAGGACTTCACGTCCTTGTAGAAGGGATGCAGCTTGTCGACGGGGACCGCGATGATCTTCTCGTCGGCGCCGGCTTCGTCTTCCATCAGGAGGGCGCCGATCGGCCGCACGCGGATGATCGAGGCGGCGGCGACCGGCGACTGGCCGATCACGATCACGTCCGCCGGATCGCCATCGCCCGACTTGGTGTGCGGAATGAAGCCGTAGTTGCCGGGGTAGTACATCGCGGTGTGCAGGAAGCGGTCGACGAAGAGCGCGCCCGATTCCTTGTCCAGTTCGTATTTCACCGGCACGCCGCCCTGCGGAATCTCGATGACGACATTGATGTCGTCGGGCGGGTTCTTGCCGATCGAAACCTTGCTGATGTCCATTGTGGTCCCCGGTTCAAAAAAGCGTAAGGCGGCGCGGACCATAGCGCCTGCGGCAGAAGAAATCACCTAGCCAATAGCAGTAAGAGGACGCTGGCGACAATCAGCGCCGCCCCGGCGTATTCTCGCATGACCGGACGCTCGCGGAAGACGAGGATCGACATGGCGATGGAAAAGACGATTTCCACCTGGGCGAGGGCGCGGACATGGGCCACGGGCTCCAGCGTCATGGCGAGGAACCAGCCGAAGGAGCCGACGACCGACATGATGCCGACACTGGCGGCGGGCTTCCAGGCAAAGCCCAGCGCCCCCCGCAGCGCCTTGCGGTCGGCGATGAGAAGCCAGGTCCCCATCAGCACGGTCTGCATCGCCGTGATCGCGGCCAGTGTGGTCACCGCGCGGATCAGGCTGTCCCCAGCCGGCAACGACAGGGCGGCCGAGCGGATGCCGATCCCGGAAAAGGCAAAGAAAAAGCCGGAGGCGAGGCCGTAAATCGTCGCGGGCTCGCGCCGGGCGCGGGCCAGCGGGATGGTGCCGCCACTGCGCCGCGCCGTCGTCAGCAGGACAAGGCCGCCAAAGCCGATGGCGATCGCGGCCCAGCCGCCGAGGCTCACCCCCTCGCCCAGGATCAGCAGCGACAGGACGGCGGCCTGGATCGTCTCGGTCTTGGAAAAGGTGGTGGCGACGGCGAAGTTTCGCAGCGTATAGGCATGGATCAGGCAGCCGGTCGCCACGATCTGCGGAATGCCGCCCAGCAGGCAATAGAAGATGAAGTCGATGCCGGGCGTCGGCACCTGTTCGCCCTGCCCGGCGAGGCCGGCCAGCAACAGGGCCGCCAGTGGCGCGCCATAGAAATAGCGCGAGAAATGAGCGCCGTTCTGACCGATGACGCCGGTCAGGCGCTTTTGCTGCGCCGTGCGGAAAGTCTGCAGCACGGAGGCGGCGAGGGTGATCGGAATCCATAAGCTGGGCATCGGGTATCGGTCCTTGTCTCGCGGTCAGGATTGACCTGACGACCAAGCTCGTCCAATCGATGCTTGTGTGAGGAACATAAGAAAATCTAATATTCTACCTATGACCCGCCGCCTTCCGTCCCTCAAGGCCTTGCAGGCCGCCGAAGCGGTGCATCGCCTTGGCGGTGTCGCCGCCGCCGCCCGCGCCCTCGCCGTCAGTCAGCCGGCGGTGAGCCAGCAATTGAAGTTGCTGGAGGCCGACCTCGGGCAGCCGTTGTTCACCCGGGAGAAAGGCCGGCTGGTGGCGACGGGGACGGGCCTTCTGATGTTGTCCCGGCTGACGCAAGCCTTCGCCCTGTTGCGCGAGGCGGTGGATCTGGCGGAACGGGAAACGGCGAAGGGGCTGACCGTCGCCGTGCTGCCCAGTTTCGCCATGCGCTGGCTGATCCCCCGGCTCGGCGGCTTCGAGGCGCTGCATCCGGGGATCGACCTTCGGCTGTCGACCGCTTCCCGCCCGGTCGAGCGGCTGCGCGATGGCAGCGCCGATCTCGCCATCGACCTTGGCCGCGACGAGACGGCCTGGCCGGGACTGGAAGCCCAGGCGCTGCTGTTCGAGGACATGATCCCTGTCGCGGCGCCCGCTCTCGCGCGGGGGCTGCGGGCACCGGCGGACCTGCGGTCTGTCGCCCGCCTCGTCGTCGATGTGCCGGAGCGGGCGGGGGACTGGGGCCTGTGGCTGGCGGCGGCGGGGGTGCCCGATCTGCCGGCGGCGGTGGTCCGCCATTTTGAATCGTCCGCCCAGGCCCTGGCGGCGGCCGTGGCGGGGCGCGGCGTCGCCCTGGCCGCCCGGCATTTCGTGCTCGATGATCTGGCGGCCGGCCGGCTGGTGCAGCCCTATCCCCTGTCGGTGCCGGCCCCGGACGGCCATTGGCTGGTCCAGCATCCGGGCCGGACGAAGGGGGAGGCGCTTCGCAGTTTCCTGACCTGGGTCAAGGCCGCGGCGGCGTGAGCGCGCCAGGATGGCGGGGCCGCGCCGCCATCGAGGAGACCACCGTGAAGACCCTGCCCATGGCCCATGTCTATCAGATGCTCGAACCCGGCCCGGTCGCCCTGCTGGTGACGGCGCGGGACGGCAAAGCCAATGTCATGACCATGTCCTGGCACATGATGGTCGAGTTCGAGCCCCCGCGCATCGCCTGCATCGTCAGCGGCGCCGACCACAGTTTCACCGCGCTGCGCGAGACCGGGGAATGCGTGATCGCCGTGCCGCCCGCCTCGATGGCCGAGCGGGTGGTCGAGATCGGCAATTGCTCGGGCCGGGATGTCGACAAATTCGCCCGCTTCCACCTGGAAACCAAGCCGGCCAAGCTGGTGGCGGCGCCCCTGCTAGCCGATTGCATCGCCAATATCGAATGCCGGGTGATCGACGACAGCCTGGTCGAGCGTTTCAACCTCTTCGTGCTCGAGGCGGTGCACAGCTGGATCAACCCGGCGCTGCGCGCCGCGCCGACGCTGCATCACCGGGGCTGGGGCGAGTTCGCGCTGGATGGTGAAATCATCCGTCTGAAATCCCGGATGCGTTGAAAATCGACAAGGCGGAGCCCCCCGAATTCGGGCAGGTTGACGAAGGGACCGGCAGACCTTAAGTGCTGGTCGGAGCCACCTTCAAACACAACAACAGATGGGGGAGAGTATGCTTGGATTGATGCAGGACAGGCCGCTCCTGATTTCGTCGTTCCTGACGTTTGCCGCCGTTTACCACAAGGACCGGGAGATCGTGACGCGCACGGTCGAGGGGCCGATCCATCGTTACACCTATGCCGATTGCGAGCGCCGCGCGCGCAAGCTCGCCAATGTCCTCAAGGGACGTCTCGGTGTCGGTTTCGGCGATGTCGTCGGCACGCTGGCCTGGAACACCTATCGCCACCTTGAACTCTGGTACGGCATTTCGGGCCAGGGCATGGTCTGCCACACGATCAACCCGCGCCTGTTCCCGGAACAGATCGCCTATATCGTCAATCATGCCGAGGACAAGGTTCTCTTCATCGATCTGACCTTCGTGCCGCTGGTCGAGAAGCTGTTGCCGCGCCTCGGCAACGTGAAGCATTTCGTGATCATGACCGACCGGGCGCATATGCCCGCGACCTCGATCCCCGATGCCCTGTGCTATGAAGACATCGTCGAGGAAGCCTCGGACGATTTCACCTGGCCGGAGTTCGACGAGAATACCGCTTCGTCGCTCTGCTACACTTCGGGCACCACGGGCAATCCCAAGGGCGTGCTTTACTCCCACCGCTCGACCGCGCTGCATTCGATGGTGGCGAATAACGCCGATGCGCTCGGGATGCGCTCGTCCGACGCGGTGCTGCCGGTCGTGCCGATGTTCCATGCCAATGCCTGGTCGATCCCCTATGGCGCGCCCATGGCCGGCGCCAAGATCGTGATGCCCGGCGCCGCCATGGACGGCGCCAGCATCTACGAACTGCTGGAAAGCGAAGGCGTGACCATGACGGCGGCGGTGCCGACGGTCTGGCTCATGCTGCTCCAGCACCTCGAGAAGGAGGAAAGCCGGGGCCTCTCCACCCTGAAGCGGGTGGTGATCGGCGGCTCGGCCGCGCCGCGCTCGATGATCGAGACCTTCGAGACCAAATATGGCGTCTCGGTCTGCCATGCCTGGGGCATGACGGAAATGAGCCCGCTCGGCACCCTCGGCTCGCTGAAGGCCGGCATGGACAAGCTGCCGATCGAGAAGCGCCTCGATATCCAGTGCAAGCAGGGCCGCGCCGTCTTCTGCGTCGACATGAAGATCACCGATGATCACGGCAACGAGCTGCCGCGCGATGGCGTCGCCTTCGGCCACCTGATGGTGCGGGGTCCCTGGATCGCCGGCGCCTATCTCAAGGGTGACGGCGGCAATATCCTCGACAAGGACGGCTACTTCGACACCGGCGACGTCGCCACCCTCGATCCCGAGGGCTTCATGCAGATCACCGACCGGGCCAAGGACGTGATCAAGTCGGGCGGCGAATGGATCTCGTCGATCGACCTCGAAAACGCCGCCGTTGGTCATCCCAGCGTGGCGGAAGCCGCCGTCATCGGTGTCGTTCACCCGAAGTGGGACGAGCGGCCGCTGCTGATCGTGGTCAAGAAGGCCGGCAAGGACATCACCAAGGACGAGATGATGGGTTTCCTCACCGGCAAGATCGCCAAATGGTGGATGCCGGACGATGTCGTCTTCGTCGACGAGCTGCCGCATACCGCGACCGGCAAGCTGCTGAAGACCCGCCTGCGCGACGACTTCAAGGACTACAAGTTCCCGGGGGTCGCGGCGGCGGAATGATCCGCCGCAGGGCGTCGCTCAGGCGTCGCCCGCCCGCTTCCATCGAATAGCACTCGATCGCCGCGGCCCTTCCGGCCGCGGCGATTTTCTGTCTGCGGGCATCGTCGGCCAGAAGCGCGGCGATCGCGTCGGCGAGGGCGGGTGCGTCGTCGATCGGCACCAGCACGCCGTTCTCGCCGTCGACGATCTCGCGCGGGCCCTCGCTGGCAGTCGAGACCAGGGCGACGCCATGGGCGAAAGCCTCGATGGCGACGATGCCGAAGGGCTCGTGCCGCGACGGCAGGCAGAACAGGTCGATGCCGGCATAAAAGGCGTCGCGATCCTCGATCCAGCCGGGGAAGGCGAGAAGATCGCCGAGACCGGCGGCGACGGCGCGGGCGTGCAGTGCCTCGCCCAACTCGCCCTTGCCGCCGAGGATGGCGCGAAAATCGATGCCGCGCCGGCGCAGGAGGCCCAGGGCATCGATATAGCAATCGAAGCCCTTTTTCTCGACGAATCGGCCCAGAGCGCCGATCACCGGCGGCCGATGCGCGTCGGGGCCATGCACCGGCACCTCGATCTCGACCATGTTCGGGATGTGGAAGACCCGGTCCGGGGCAACGCCGAGGGCCACCACCCTGGCGCAGAGATCGCGGGTGATGCACAGAACCGCATCGGCCTTCACCACCCGGCGGATGCTGTAGTTATGGGTGACGGCGATCACCGGCCAGCGCCCGCGCGACGCGGCGAGGCACAGGCCGAGGGCGCGGTTGGAATGGGCGATCACCGCGTCCGGCGCGAGGCGGGCCATCATGCGGCGCAGGCGGAAGGCGGCAATGGGGTCCCATTCGGCGATATGGGGCAGGGACAGGCGCGCGGCGCCCCATGCGTCCAGCCGCGCATCGGCCCATGCGCCCGGGCGGGTGACATTGGTCACCCGATGGCCTTGCCCGGTCAGCGCGCGGTGGTAGTCTAGCGCCGCCTGTTCGACACCGCCCGCCTTCTTGCCCAGCATGACGTTCAGGATATGCATCTCGGTGCCTCTCGATCCGGCACCAGAGATGGCACGGCCCTCGTGTGCCGGTCAACGGACCGGCCGGTTTCAGGAATTTCACAGCATGGCTCAGACTTTCGATCTCGTCGTCTCGGGCGGCACGGTCGTCAACCAGAACGGTCGCGGCCTCGCGGATGTCGGCGTGATCGCCGGCCGCATCGCCGCCATCGGCGACCTGTCGCGGGCCGATGCCGGCCGCCGCGTCGACGCCACCGGCCTGCACGTCCTGCCCGGCGTGATCGACACCCAGGTGCATTTCCGCGAGCCGGGCCTCGAGCATAAGGAAGACCTCGCCTCGGGCTCGCTCGCCGCGGTCATGGGCGGGGTGACCGCCGTGTTCGAGATGCCGAACACCAAGCCCTCCACGACGACGCCCGACGATCTCGACGACAAGCTGCGCCGCGCCCGTCACCGCATGTTCTGCGACCACGCCTTCTATGCCGGCGCGACCGAGGACAACATGGGCGCGCTCGCCGCCATGGAAGCCATGCCGGGCTGCGCCGGCATCAAAGTCTTCATGGGCGCCTCCACCGGCTCGCTGCTGGTCGCCGAGGACGCGGGGCTGGAAAAGGTCCTGACCACCGGCCGCCGTCGCATCGCCATTCACGCCGAGGACGAGGCCCGCCTGAAGGAACGTCGTGCCATCGCCGATTCGGGCGATGTCGGCGATCACTGCAACTGGCGCGATCCGGTCTCGGCGCTGATGGCGACGAAACGCGCGGTCGCCATCGCGCGGCGCCACGGCCGGCGCATTCACATCCTCCATGTGACGACGGCGGAGGAAATGGCATTCCTCGGCCAGCACAAGGATCTGGTGACGGTGGAGACGACGCCCCAGCACCTGACCCTGGCCGCGCCCGAAGCCTATCGCCGCCTCGGCACCTACGCCCAGATGAACCCGCCCATCCGCGAGGCGCATCACCGCGCCGGCCTGTGGGAGGCGGTGCGGGCCGGTATCGTCGATGTCATCGGCTCCGACCATGCGCCCCATACCGCCGAGGAAAAGGCCAAGCCCTATCCGAACAGCCCCTCGGGCATGCCGGGGGTGCAGACCCTGCTGCCGCTGCTGCTCGACCACGCGGCCAAGGGGGCGCTGACGCTGGAGCGGGTGGTGGACCTCACCTCCGCGGGGGCGCAGCGCATTTTCGGCCTCGCCGCCAAGGGCCGGATCGCCGTCGGTTACGACGCCGACCTGACGCTGATTGATCTCGCCGCGACGCGCGAGATCACGGCGGACTGGCTGGCCTCGCGCTGCGGCTGGAGCCCGTTCGAGGGCGACACCGTCACCGGCTGGCCGATGGCGACCATCATCCGTGGCCATGTCGTGATGCAGGACGGCGAAGTCGCCGGCCCCGCCATCGGCGAGGCCCTGCGCTTCTCGGAAGTGCCGTCGGCTTTTGTTTGAGAGCACCCACCTCACCCCCCGCACTCTCCCCCCTGAAGGG
>JAOZVS010000089.1 GCA_025869435.1 Zavarzinia sp. | reverse complement strand
GCCAGCAGGGTTTCGATCCCGCTTTCCACCGCCGTCTCGACCTCGCGGCGGAGCGCCCAGGCATTGTCATCGGTGGCATCGCCGCCGAATCGCCCCGTGTCGATCGCCGGGGCGAAGTGGAAATAGTAGCGCTCCGGCCGGGGCAGGGCGGTCAGGCCGAGGCCGCGGTAAAGCCCGACATAGTCGGGCTTCAGCTTCAGCCGGCGGGCAAGGGCGGCCGCCCCCGGGATCTTCAGCATCTCGTCCGAACCCATCAGGACCGAATAGCTGTCGTCGGCGCCGACGGCGGAAAAGGGCACGACCTTGCAGCCTGCCTCGATCGCCAGCCGGGCAAAGCCGATCCGCTGCTTCCAGCGCAGGTGATATTGCTCGCCCTTGCGCTTGAAAACCTCGCCCACCCCGCCCGGATAGACGACGACATGGGCGCCCACCGCCATCAGGGCGCGGAAGCCGTCAGGGGTGCCCTCGACGGCGCCGGCGGCCCGGAACAGGTCGCGCCAGGCGGGAATGCGGAAATGGACATGGTCGGCCAGGCCGCGCGGCCAGATGCCGAGACGCTGACGCAGGCCAAAGCACATGATGGCGGCATCGAGCGTGCCCATCATGCCGTGGTTGCCGACCATCAGCACGGGACCTTCGACCGGAATATTCTCGATGCCCTCGAAGACGGGATCGGTCAGCGCGCCCCAGAGTTCGACGGCCGGGCCGACCAGGCGCCGCAACCGGCCGAAATCCTCGTCGCTATAGGGGCGGACAGGCGGCGCTGCGGCATCGCTCATGACGGGGGTCCTATCCCCCGCCGCACACTGGGCAGGCAGGGTCCTTGGCAAGACGGAGGGTGCGGAAGCGGGTGTACAAAGCGTCGTAGAGCACAAGACGGCCAGCGAGGCTTTCGCCCATGCCGACCAATTCCTTCAGCGCCTCGACCGCCATCAGGCTGCCGATCACGCCGGTCATGGCGCCGAGAACACCCTGGCCCGCGCAATCGGCGGCGGCCGTGGTGCCTTCGGGCACGAAGCAATGGTAACAGGGCTGGCCACGGAAGGTGGCGACCTGCCCCTCGAACTGGGATACGGCCCCGGAAACCAGCGGGCGCCTGGCGGCGACGCAGGCCCGGTTGACCGCATGGCGCGTGGCGAAATTATCGGTTCCGTCCAGTACCAGATCGTAGGATTTCACCAGATCGTGCGCCGCCGCCTCGTCCAAATGAAGGGGGTGCAGTTCGATCGCGGTGGCGGCGTCCAGCCGGTGCAGGGCTTCGGCAGCGGCCTCGACCTTCAGGCGACCGACATCCTCGCCGCGATAGAGGATCTGGCGTTGCAGATTGGACAGGGCGACCGTGTCGGCATCGACAAGGCCGATGGTGCCGACGCCGGCCGCCGCCAGATAAAGCGCGGCCGGCGCGCCGAGGCCGCCCGCCCCGACGATCAGCACTCGCGAGGCGAGCAGCCTGGCCTGACCGGCCCCGCCCACCTCCCGCAGGATGATGTGCCGGGCATAGCGGTCCAGCTGCTCGTCGCTCAGCATGAGGGGGTCAGCCTTCCGGCGTGTCGCGCAGGAACGGCTCGACCGGGCCCTTGAGGAGAATGGTCAGCGGATTGCCGAAACGGTCGCGAGCATTGCCGGCGGCGACGCGGATCCAGCCCTCGCTGATGCAATATTCGTCGACATTGGTCTTTTCGACACCCTTGAAGCGGATGCCGATGCCGCGCTTCAGGAGGTCTTCGTTGTAGTGGGGGCTCTTCGGATTGGTGGAAAGCCGATCGGGCAGGCTGTCGCTCATGGGGAATGACCATCAGGTTACGGGAATGGCCGCCAGTAATAGCCAGCAATTGCCGCCGTGCCAATCCCGGGGGCGGAATCTGTGGCCGTCCCGCCGTTGCACCTCGCCATCGCGGCGCGATTGGCGCATTGTGGCGGCCAAGCTCCCCCTCCCTCCCAGGATCCACAATGCGACAGCTTTCACCTGCCGGGCAGCAGGCCGTCAACGACATCGCCCAGCGCCATGGTTTCAGCCCCGACGCGGTCGCCAGCATGTTGGGCAGCGTGATCGACGGCAACGGCAGCATGGCCCAGTTCAATCACCCGGAATTCGCCGGCTCCGGCCAATGGATGCGCGGCGGCATGATCATGCTCTCCGACATGTTCAACAATTACCTGAAGGGCCGGGTCGATGGCCTGTGCACCGAATTGTCGAATCTCGTCGCCAATCAGCCCGACCTGATCCGCACCGGCTCGTTCCAGTCGCAATCGCAGGGCGGCCAGTATCAGGGTGGCCCCTACCAGAACAGCCAGTACCAGGGCAGCCAGGGCGGCGGCGGCATGGAAGCCGGTTTTGGCGCGGCCAGCCTGTTCGTGCCGCCGCCGCCGGGGCAGGGCGCCAACTGGTGGCCGGCGGACCTCGGCTTCGCCTCCTCCACGGGTGCGCAGAACGATGTCCGCTATGCCTATTTCGCCGACAGCCGGCGCCTCGCGATCGCGACCGGCGGCCATGTCACGGTCTATGACACGCTGGACCACAATATCGGCGGCTTCTCCCAGCAGCAGTCCTATGGCGGCTCGCTCAGCTTCACCAGCCAATATGGCCTTGTCGATGTCGCCGGCCTGCCGGTGGTCTCGATCGACGGCCAGGCCCCGCCCGCGCCGCCGCAGCCGGTCTACGCCCCGCCGGTCTATGCCCCGCCGGTCTCCATGCCCCCCGCTTTCGAATCGCCGGCACCGGCCCCCGCGGCCGAAGGCGATATCTTCGCGGCGATCGAGAAACTGGCGGCGCTGCACGCCAAGGGCATCCTGACCGATCAGGAATTCGGCGCGAAGAAGGCGGAACTCCTGTCCCGCCTGTGAGACCGGGAAGGCGGCAGCGGCAATTTTCTCCAATGACCATTGCCAAGGGCCGGCAATTCCGTTAGGAACGCGGCTTCTCGACACAAGGTCGATCAGATTTTCTCGTGGCCGGCGGCAGGTTCCGTGGTCAAGGAGCAGAGTGATGAAGGAAGGCATTCACCCCGACTACCATGTCGTCACGGTCGAAATGACGGACGGCACGGTATTCCAGACCCGGTCCACCTGGGGCAAGGAAGGCGATGTGTTGAAGCTCGATATCGACAAGAGCTCGCATCCCGCCTGGACCGGCGGCAATCAGCGCATCATCGACACGGGCGGCATGGTCGCGCGTTTCAACAAGCGCTTCTCCAAGTTCGGCATCAAGTAATCCCGCGCCGCCTGGCGGCGCAGTGAATGATCCCGCGCCTGTCGGCGCGCGTGATGGAAAAGGGCGGCCTCCGGGTCGCCCTTTTTCGTTTTCAGCCCCCTTGAAGGGGCATTTCCCCGCACCTACCTGAGGAGTGCCGGATGCCCGCATGGGGTTCGGCCCGCAGGTCCGCCCGATGGTCGGGGGGCCCGCCGCAAGACGAAACTCGCCTTTGCTCGTCAGGAGAATTGCGATGCGCTCTGCCTTTGATTTTTCGCCCCTCATGCGTTCGACCATCGGTTTCGACCGGGTTTCCCGCCTGCTCGACAGCGCGGCCCGCGTGGACGAGGCGGCCAACAGCTACCCGCCCTACAACATCGAAAAGGCCGGTGACGACCGTTACCGCATTTCCATGGCGGTGGCCGGTTTCGCCCCCGAAGCTCTCGATGTCACGGTGAAGGAAAACATGCTCGTGATCGCCGGCAAGGCGCGCGAGGATCAGTCCGGTGTCGAATATCTGCATCGCGGCATCGCCGCCCGCGCCTTCGAGCGCCGCTTCGAACTCGCCGATACCATCAAGGTGGTGAACGCCAGCTTCGAGAATGGCCTGCTGCACATCGAACTCGTGCGCGAGGTGCCGGAAGCGAAGAAGCCGCGCCAGATCGCGATCGAGACCCGCGCGGTCGCCGCCGGGCCGCAGATCGAGCACCAGCACGCCGCCTGATCCGGTTTCAGGCCCCCAAAAAGCGACGGACTGCCCAATGGGCAGCCCGTTCTTTTGTGATGCCGTCCCTGTGAAGACTTGCGGGGGTGATCATGCGTATTCGACCCGCCTGCGTCAACCCGCCACATGGGGGCGGTGGCAAGATTCTTTCGCCTAGATCTTGAAAAAAGCGGCTGCCGCATCGCGGCTGGCCTGTTTCTTGGATATTGCTTCCACACAGCGGGCGATTTCCGCCTTCGCGCTGGATATCCGCGCCTCCAGGTCCTCGATCGAGAGGGGATCGAGGGCGATCGGCTCGATCGCCACCCCTGCCTTCGGTCGCGGCCGCTCCTCGGGATCGAATACCATCCTTGCCTCGTGCCTCGTCCTCGCCTAACCAACGATGAGAATAGCATGGAGCGAGCGATGTCGACCCCTCCCGAAACCATGACCGCGATCGCGATCACCAGCCCCGGCGGTCCCGAGGTGCTGAAACCGGTCCGCCTGCCGGTGCCGCGGCCGGGGCCCGGCGAAGTGCTGATCCGCCTCGCCGCGGCGGGGGTCAACCGGCCCGACGTGTTGCAGCGCCTCGGCGTCTATCCGCCGCCGCCCGGCGCGCCCGAGACGCCGGGGCTGGAAGGCGCGGGCACGATCGTCGCCCTCGGCCCCGAAGTGTCGCGCTTCGCCGTCGGCGACCGGGTCATGGCGCTGCTCGCGGGCGGGGGCTATGCCGAATATGCCGTCGCCCCGGCGGCGCAGTGCCTGCCGGTGCCGGACGGCCTGTCGATGGTCGAGGCGGCGGCCATACCCGAGACCTTCTTCACCGTCTGGACCAATGTCTTCGACCGGGGCGGACTGCAGCCGGGCGAGAGTTTCCTTGTCCATGGCGGCGCCAGCGGCATCGGCACCACGGCGATCCAGCTGGCCTCCGCCCTCGGCGCCCGGGTCTTCACCACGGTGGGCGGCGAGGCCAAGCGGGCGCCCCTGATGGCCCTCGGCGCAGAGCGGGTGATCGACTACAAGACGGAAGATTTCGTCGAGGTGATCAAGGCCGAGACCGGCAAGAAGGGCGTCGACGTCGTGCTCGACATGGTGGGCGGCGATTATGTCGCGCGCAACATCGCCTGCATGGCGACGGGCGGCCGCCTTGTCTATATCGCCTTCCTGCAGGGCTCGCAGGTCGAGGTCAATCTGATGCCCGTGATGCTGAAGCGCCTGACCATCACCGGCTCGACCCTGCGCATCCGCTCGGTCGCCGACAAGGCCCGGATCGCAGCGTCACTGGAAGCGACGGTCTGGCCGCTGCTGGCGGCGGGGAAGATCCGCCCGGTGATCGACCGCAGCTTCCCCCTCGCGGACGCGGCCGGCGCGCACGAGAGGATGGACGACCGTGATCATCTGGGCAAGATTGTGCTGGAGATGTAAGCCTGCCGGCAGCGTGCAGGGTTTGACGTCCGTGCGCACCGCGACTATATAGCCCTATCGCTAAAGGCCATGATCGTGGCAGCGGCAGGCCGGAAGGCCGGTCGCAACGGTGGAGAATTGACATGACCCTGCCCCTGATGCCCAAGGCCACCGCCGTCTGGCTGGTGGAGAACACGGCGCTGACCTTCGACCAGATCGCGAAATTCTGCGGTCTGCATCCGCTCGAAGTGAAGGGCATCGCCGATGGCGAAGTCTTCCAGGGCATCGTGGGGCTTGATCCGGTGGCTCATGGCCAGCTGGTCCAGAGCGAGCTGGACAAGGCCCAGACCAATCCCCGCTACGAAATGAAGGTCAGCGAGTCGGCCAATCCGCCGCCGCGCTCGCGCTCCAAGGGGCCGCGCTACACGCCGGTCTCGCGCCGGCAGGACCGGCCGGACGCCATCGCCTGGCTGCTGCGCCATCATCCCGAACTGTCGGATGCCCAGGTCTGTCGTCTGATCGGCACGACCAAGCCGACCATCAAGGCGGTGCGCGACCGCAGCCACTGGAACAGCCAGAACATCAAGCCGGTCGATCCCGTGACCCTCGGCCTGTGCAGCCAGATCGAACTCGATCAGGCGGTCCAGAAGGCGGCCGACCGGGTGAAGGGCGAAGGCGCCCCCGACGACGAGGATGATTACGACGAAGCCAATGCCCCCGAGACCCTGGAGGCCCTGGTCGAAGCCGAGGCCGAAGAGGTCGAGGACGAGGGCGTGGCGCCCGGCTGGGCCAACTGAGCCGCTCTTTCTTTCGGTGATGCGACGGCCGGGGTTTTCCCCGGCCGTTTTCGTTTCAGGCCGATGGATGGTGCCGGTCGAAATAGGCCAGCACCAGAATGACCACGATCGCGCCCGGCAGCACTGACAGGGGCTCGAACAGGCCGACGACCAGCGGGGCGAGATAGACCATGGTGCGCAGGCTGTCGCTGTAATAGCGCCCGGCGAGGGCGACGTAATGCCGTGCCGTGAGGCGGTCATCCTCGCTCGCCGAGACGCCGAAGCCGACGAGATAGGACAGGTGGTTGTAGAAACGCGCCGACTGGGTGGCGAACAGGAAAGCCGTGAACAGCACGATCACGAGGAGGGCGCCGATCGCCAGCTGGACCGGGCGAACCGCGGCCTCTTCCGGGCTTTCGGTCAGGCGCAGGGCCAGATGGGCGGCGACCGGCCCAACGAGGCTGATCGTGCCCATGATCGCGATCACCGTGGTCGAGGCGACGATACTGGCCGCCATCAGCGAATTGCGCAGGGTCTGGACCGCGACGATCTCCTGGCCAGGGCGGGCCATCAGTGCGTCCAGCCAGCGCTCGCGCATGGTGACATGGCGCTGGCGGGCGGTCTGGCGCCGGCGCTGGTGCCACTCGAAGGCCAGGATGGCGCCGGACGCGGCCGCGAGGGCCAGCCAGCGCCAGAGATCCGCCGACATCGCCGTCAACCGCGCGCCCTGATGACACGCACCGTGATCATGCCCGCGATCATGGCGCCGACGAGGGCGAAGACCTCGCCATTGCCGGCGATCAGTGACGACAGCGCGGGGCCCGGGCAATAGCCGGCGAGACCCCAGCCGATGCCGAACAGCGCGGCGCCGACGACCAGCGGGGCGTCGATATCCGTCCGCGTCGGGATCTGGAATTTCGCCTCGAGCACCGGCTTCGGCCGGGCAAGGACAAGGCGGTAGCCGATGAAGGTGACGATGACGCCCGCGCCCATGACGAAGGCAAGGGCGGGGTTCCAGGCCCCGGCGAGGTCGAGGAAGCCGATGACCTTGGCGGGATCGGTCATGCCGGCGAGGGCAAGGCCCAGGCCGAAGATCAGCCCGGCGACAAGGGCGGTGATGGTGCGTGCCATGATGGTTGCCCCAGGATCAGAGAAGGTGACGGACGACGAAGACGGTCGCGACGCCGGTCGCCATGAAGGTGCCGACGGCGACGAAGCTGCGCTTCGACAGGCGCGACAGGCCGCAGATGCCATGGCCCGAGGTGCAGCCCGAGCCCAGCGCGGTGCCGACGCCGACGATGAAGCCGGCGACGATCATCATCGGCAGGCCGACGACGGGGGCACCGATGCCGCTCTCGCCGGTGACGGCCTGAAGCAGCAGCGGGCCGCCCAGCAGGCCGGCGATGAAGGCGATGCGCCAGACGGCTTCGCCGCCCCTCGCCGGGGCGGGCGGCAACAGGGTGCCGAGAATGCCGCTGATCCCGGTGATTCGCCCCATCATCCCCATCATGAGGATGGCGGACAGCGCGATCAGCGCGCCCCCGATGGTCGGCGAAATGAATTGTTCCATGGCTGTGCCCCGTTTCGGCTGGTCTGTTTCATTATATATAATCGTAAAATATAAATTGGAATAGGGCCGGCGTTGATCTTCCCGCAGGGCGGGGGCGTGCGCCGCGCGGGGATCGGGCCCCGTGCCGCGCCCATCTGTCGCTGCGCGCTTGCGTCGCTGCGCGGTTCTGTCCCATTGCCGGAAGGCGGCGGGCAGGCTTACCTCGGAAGCGTCAAAGCGGTGGAATGTACTCCATGCGGTCACTTTCGGCATATCGGCACACCGGCCGGCGTCACATGATGGCGCTGCTGGCCGGTCTTGCCCTGTGTCTGCAGGTGATCGCGCCGCTGTCGCCCATGCATGGCGGCCGCATCAATTCGCTGGCCGCGTTGCAGGCGGCTCTCGAGGCGCTTTGCAGTACTGGCGGAAAGGCGCCGGCCGACCGGCCCGCGCCGGCTTTGCCGGGCCACGACTGTCAGATCTGCATCACCCAGGCCGTCGCCGGCCTCGGGCTTCTTCCTTTCACCCTGGCGCTGGTCGTGCCCGGGGGATATGGCCAATCGGACTGGCACCAGCAGCCCCTCACTGCGCCGGACCTGATCCATGTCGCCGACGTCCAGCCGCGTGGGCCTCCCGCCGCGCGGGCGATCGTGCCCGGTAACATCGGGCCGGCAAGCCCCCTGTAACGCGGCGGGTTTGACAGAACCCCAGGCGTTCCCGTGGCGGCGGACCGGCGATACTGGTCGCGCGTCAAGAATTCACTCCCGGCCCGCCCCGTCAGGGTGCCGCCGGACCTGAAACCATCCACCCGTCAAACGAGAATGTCGCAGGGCGCGCTGCGCTTGTTCCTGTCATCATATGCGCATACTGTAATTTCAATAATAATTGAAATTGCGGCGAGCGTGGAGCCAACCCCATGAATCCTCCGCTCCATTTTCCGGTCTTCCTTGCCCTGGCGGCCACCTACCGGGTGCCTGTGGGTTGATGGCATGACCGTGGCCCGTACCCCGACTGTTCGCCGCTTGGAGGCGGGAAGCCTGCTTTCCGTCCTGGCCGCGCTGATCTGGCTGCCGCAGGCGGCGCTGCTGGCCCATGCCGTGCAGCGCCTGGCCGCGGGCGGCGGGCTTGGCGATGTCCTGGTGCCGGCGGCGCTCGTGCTTGGCCTCGGCCTCCTGCGGCCGCTGGCGGAAGCGGCGGGGGTGCGGCTGTCCTATCGGCGGGCGCGGCATCTGCTGGGCGAGGCCCGGAGCCATGCCCTGCGTCGGCTGGCGACCGGCTCCCCCCTCGATCCCCGGCGGCATCCGGCCGGGCTTGCCGCCTCGGTGCTGGCCGAACAGGCGGAAACCCTGCTGCCCTATCTCTCGCGGTTCCAGCCGGTGCGCCTGCGGGTCGCCCTGGTGCCGCCGCTGATTCTGGCGGCCGTGTTCAGCCAATCCTGGCTGGCGGCGCTGATTCTGCTGCTCGCGGCGCCGCTGATTCCGGTGTTCATGGCGCTGGTCGGCTGGCGTGCCAAGGCGGCGAGCGAAGCGCAGATGATCGAGATGGGCGGCATGAACGCCTTTCTGCTCGATCGGCTGCGGGGCCTCGCCACCATTCGCGGCCTCGGCGCCATCGAGGCGACGGCCGAGCGGCTGGCGGCCAGTGCCCGGGGCCTGCAACAACGCACCATGGCGGTGCTGCGCATCGCTTTCCTGTCTTCGGCGGTGCTCGAGCTGTTCTCGGCACTGGGCGTTGCCATGGTCGCGGTCTATGTCGGCTTTCACCTGCTGGGCCAGCTCGAATTCGGCGCCTGGGGCGGCAAGCTCGACCTCGGGCAGGGCCTGTTCATCCTCATGCTCGCGCCCGCCTTCTTCGAGCCGCTGCGCGATCTCTCGGCCGTCTGGCACGACCGCGCGGCCGGTGTCGCCGCCGAGGAAAGCCTGGCGCGGCTGGCGGCGCCCGGTCTTGAAGTGCCCGGTGCCCTCGACGAGGCGGTGGGGGGGGCAGGGGCCGTGCCCGGTGTCGAGATCAGCCATCTTCATTTCCGGCACGAAGGCGCCGCTGAACCTGTGTTCGCGGATTTCAGCCTGTCGATCCGGCCGGGCGAGCATGTCGCGCTGACCGCGCCTTCGGGGTCGGGCAAGTCCACCCTTCTGTCGTTGATCGTCGGCCTTGCCCCGGCGGAGTCGGGGGCGATCGTCCTGGGCGGCACGGCGCTGACCGCCGGGACCGCCGCCCAACTGCGCGGCCGCATCGCCTGGATCGGCCAGCGCCCGCATTTCTTCGCCGGCACCGTCCGGGGCAACATCGCCCTTGGCCGGCCTTGTGTCGATCTCCCGGCCGTGCTCGACGCCGTGGCCCTGGCGCGGCTGCAGGGGGTCGCCGGATCGGCCGCGACCCGCGACCTTGGCGAAGGCGGCGGCGGTCTTTCGGGCGGCGAGCAGCTTCGGCTCGCCATCGCGCGGGCGGCGGCGACGCCGGGCCTTGGGCTTGTCATCGCCGACGAGCCGACGGCCCATCTCGACCGCGCGACGGCGGCGGAAGTGACCACGGGCCTTCTCGCCCTGGCCGAGGGGCGGACGCTGATTCTCGCGACTCATGATCCGGTGCTGATCGCCGCCATGGACCGGCAGATCATGCTGGCGGGGCAGGCATCATGAGCGCGCTGCCCTTCATCGTTCCCATCCTGCGCCTGCTGGCGGAAAACAACCGGGGCCGCCTGGCGGCGGGCGCCGTGCTGGCGGTGGCGACGGTGCTGGCCGGAGTCGCCCTGCTGGGCCTGTCGGGCTGGTTCATCACGGCGACGGCGCTGGCCGGTCTCGTTCCCGCCACGGCGCTGGTGTTCGACGTTTTCGCCCCGGCGGCCGGCATCCGGCTGCTGGCCCTGGTGCGCACCGCGGCCCGCTATGGCGAGCGGCTGGTGACCCATGATGCCACCCTTGGCGTGCTCGCGACCCTGCGCGTCCGGCTGTTCCGCGCCTTCGCCCTGCCTGGGGCGGCGCGCGGCCTGCTGGCACGGCCCGGGCGCCTGCTGTTCCGCCTGACCAGCGATATCGATGCCCTCGAGTCGCTTTACCTGCGTCTTGGCGTGCCGGCCTTCGCCGCGGTTGGCGCGGCGCTGGTCGCGGGCGTCGCCCTGTCGTTCATCGCCGGGCCGCTGGGCCTCGGCTTCGCCCTGTTCCTGTTGCTGGCCGGACTTGGCGTGCCGCTGCTGGCGGCCTTCGCCGGGCGACGCGCGGCGCGGCGCCGCGCGCTTGGCCTTGAAGCGCTGCGGGCGCGGGTGATCGATCTGGTCGATGGCCAGACCGACCTTCTGCTGGCGGGACGCCTGCCGGCTCAACACGCGGCGGCGATCAAGGCCGATGCCTATCTCGCCGCGGCCGACGATCGTCTGAACCGGATCGAGACCGGGGCCGGCTTCCTGCTGGGTGCCGCCGGCAGCCTCGGCCTCGTCGGTGTCCTGCTGGCCTCGGCCCTGCTGGTCGAGAGGGCTGTGATCGGCGCGCCGGTGGCCGCCCTCGCCCTGCTGATCGCGCTCGCCGCGATGGAGCCTTTCACCGCCTTGCGCCGGGGCGCGGTCGAGATCGGCCGCAGCCTTCTCGCCATCGACCGGCTGGCGCCGACATTGCTGGCGCCGCCTGTTCCCGCGGTCATGCCCCTGCCGACGAATGTTCGGCTGGCGGTCCAGATCACGGGGGCCACCTGCCGGCATGAAGGGGCCACGACGCCGGTGCTGACCGCCCTCGACCTTGCCATCACCATCGGCGAGCGGGTCGCCCTGATCGGGCCGAGCGGGGCGGGGAAATCCAGCCTGATGCAGGCGATCGCCGGGGAGTTGCCGCAGCTCTCGGGAAGTATCGCCACGCTGCCCTCGGCCTTGCTGACCCAGCGCAGCGAATTGTTCCGCGACACGCTGGCCGGCAATCTGCGCCTCGCCAACCCGAAGGCGGGCGATGGCGAGCTTTGGGCGGCGTTGCGGGCAGCGGGGCTGGGCGATGACGTGCGCGCCCTGCCGCTCGGTCTCGCCAGCCGGCTCGGCGACGGCGGCCTTGGTCTGTCCGGCGGCCAGGCGCGGCGGCTGGCGCTGGCCCGACTGCTGCTGCGGCCGGTGCCCCTGTGGCTGCTGGACGAGCCGACCGAGGCGCTGGATGGCGCGGTCGCGACCGATGTGCTGGCCCGGCTGGCCGCGGCGGTCGAAGGCCGAACCCTGGTGATCGCCACCCATTTGCGCCGCGAGGCCGCGCTGGCCGACCGGCTGATCGCCGTCGGCGGCGGCGGTATCCAGCGCGAGGCCCGCAGGGGCGAGCCTGGTTACGACGAGATGCTGGCCGGCCTGCGGGCCGGTTAGGAGAGTTGCTGGCCGGCCCCCGGGCCGGAGGTGAGGGAAAACAAGAGTCTGTGGCTTTGTCGTCCGGCAACGGGCGAAACATTCAAGGAGGACGCCGGGAAAGCCGGCGTTGATCGACATGGAACTGGATATCGTAGGGCTTTCACGCCTGCAGTTCGCCATGACGGCGCTGTATCATTTTCTATTCGTGCCTCTAACCCTCGGGCTGTCCATTCTGCTCGCCATCATGGAGACGGTCTATGTCATGACCGGTCGCCCGATCTGGCGGCAGATGACGAAATTCTGGGGCACGCTGTTCGGCATCAATTTCGTGCTGGGTGTCGCCACCGGTATCGTCATGGAATTCCAGTTCGGTATGAACTGGAGTTACTACAGCCATTACGTCGGTGATATCTTCGGCGCCCCGCTGGCGATCGAAGGCCTGATGGCCTTCTTCCTCGAGGCGACCTTCGTCGGCCTGTTCTTCTTCGGCTGGGACCGCATGTCGAAGGTCGGGCATCTGACCGCCACCTGGGCGGTGGCGCTCGGCTCCAACCTCTCGGCGCTGTGGATCCTGATCGCCAACGGCTGGATGCAGAACCCGATCGGTTCGACCTTCAACATCCAGACCATGCGGATGGAAGTCTCGAATTTCTTCGACGTGCTGTTCAACCCGGTGGCCCAGGCGAAATTCGTCCACACGGTCTCGGCCGGCTATGTCACGGCGTCGATCTTCGTCCTTGGCGTCTCGGCCTGGTACGCGCTGAAGGGAAGGCACGTCGACCTCGCCAAGCGCTCGATGACGGTCGCCGCCTCGTTCGGTCTCGCGGCTTCGCTGTCGGTCGTCGTCCTCGGCGATGAAAGCGGCTATCTCGCCAACGAGCACCAGAAGATGAAACTCGCCGCCATGGAAGGCATGTGGGAAACGGAAACCGCCCCCGCCGCCTTCACCCTGATCGGCTTCCCCGACCAGGAAGCGCGCGAGACCCATTACGCGGTGAAGATCCCCGCGGTCATGGGCCTGATCGCCACCCGCTCGCTGACCGACGAACTGCCGGGCATCAAGGACCTGGTGGTCAAGGCCGAGGACCGCATCAGGAGCGGCATGATCGCCTATGACGCCCTGGTGAAGATCCGCGCCGCCGGCAAGGCCAAGGCCGTCGATCCGGTGGCCCAGGCGGCCTTCGAGGACAATGGCGTCAATCTCGGCTATGCCCTTCTCCTGAAGCGCTATACCGACAATCCGGCGGCGGCGACGCCCGAACAGATCTCGAAGGCGGCCTGGGATACGGTGCCGCAGGTCGCGCCGCTGTTCTGGGGCTTCCGCATCATGGTCGGCCTCGGCTTCTTCTTCATCCTGCTGACCGGCGTGTTCTTCGTCCTGTCGGCCCGGCGCAACCTGCTGGCCCGGCGCTGGCTGCTGCGCGTCGCCGTGCTGTCGATCCCGCTGCCCTGGCTCGCGGCGGAACTCGGCTGGTTCGTCGCCGAATTCGGCCGCCAGCCCTGGATCATCGAAGGCGTGCTGCCGACGGCGGCGGCGGTGTCCAGCCTGGGCGCCGGAACCCTGCTGCTGACCATCGTCGGCTTCGTCGCGCTCTACACCACCCTCATCGTCATCGAGATGGGCCTGATGCTGAAAGCCATCCGGAAAGGCCCCGAAGACGACACCGACCCGCAGGCCGAGCTGATCTCGCCTGCCATCGTGCCCGCGGAGTAACCGACATGATCCTCCATCAACTCATCGACTACGAAACCCTGCGCCTCATCTGGTGGGTGCTGCTGGGCGTGCTGCTGATCGGCTTCGCCGCGACCGATGGTTTCGACCTCGGCGTCGGCGCGCTGCTGCCCTTCGTCGGCAAGACCGATATCGAGCGCCGGGTGGTGATCAACACCATCGGCCCGGTGTGGGAAGGCAACCAGGTGTGGCTGATCCTCGGGGGCGGCGCCATTTTCGCCGCCTGGCCGCCGCTTTACGCCGTGTCCTTCTCGGGCTTCTATCTCGCCATGTTCGCCATTCTGGCGGCGCTGATCCTGCGGCCCGTGGGTTTCAAGTATCGCAGCAAGCGTGACAGCGCGGCCTGGCGCAGCGGCTGGGACTGGGCGCTGTTCATCGGTGGTTTCGTGCCGTCGCTGATCTTTGGCGTCGCCGTCGGCAATGTGCTGCAGGGCGTGCCCTTCCGCCTCGACGACGACCTGCGCATCTTCTACGACGGCACGTTCTTTGGCCTGCTCAACCCTTACGCCCTGCTGTGCGGCCTGCTCTCGGTCGCCATGCTGGTCACCCATGGGGCGGCCTGGCTCGTGCTGAAGACCGAGGGCCGTGTGGCCGAACGGGCGCGGGCCTATGGCCAGCTCGCGTCGTTCTCCAGCTTCCTGCTCTTTGTCCTGGGCGGCGTCGCGCTCTATTTCTTCGTCGACGGCTATGCGATCACCAGTGTGGTTGACGGCGCCGGCCCGTCCAACCCGCTGCTGAAGGAAGCTGCCGTGTTGCCGGGGGCCTGGTTCGCCAATTATGGCGCCCATTCCTGGCTGCTGATCGCCCCGGCCCTTGGCCTTGGCGGGGCGTTCCTGACCTTCGTCGGCTTCGGCGCGCGCAGGGAGGGGCTGACCCTGCTGGCCAGCAAACTGTCGATCTTCGGCATTATCTCGACCGTCGGCGTCTCGATGTTCCCCTTCATCCTGCCGTCGTCGATCGATCCGAAGGCCAGCCTGACCGTGTTCGATGCCTCGTCCAGCCACATGACGCTGTTCATCATGCTGGTGGTCACCCTGATCTTCCTGCCGATGGTCCTCGCCTATACCGCCTGGGTCTACAAGGTGCTGTGGGGCAAGGTCCGGCCGGAGTCCATCACCCGCAAGGGCGGTCACGCCTACTGAGCGGCCGAGAAACAAGGAGAAACGATATGTGGTATTTCGCCTGGATGCTCGGCCTGCCGCTCGCGGCCGCCTTCGCCGTCCTCAACGCCATGTGGTACGAACTGGTCGACGACGAGTCGCCCAAACGCAAGATCGCCCAGAAGTGATCTGATCCGGGATGGGGGCGCGGTCAGCGCAGGAGCGGCAGCGCCCCCAGATCCTGCGCGCGGATCCAGCGCATCAGTTCCGCCTCCGGCAGGGGGCGGGACAGAATATAGCCCTGATAGACATCGACGCCGAGCAGGGCCAGATCCTCGGCCTGGGACACGGTCTCGACCCCCTCGGCGATGATCTCGAGGCCCATGGCATGGCCCAGTTCGATGGTCGCCCGGATGATCAGCCGGGCGACATTCGATTGCCCCAGCTCCCCGACGAAGGAACGGTCGATCTTCAGGCCGGTGACCGGGAAGTGGCGCAGACGGTGCAGCGACGAATAGCCGATGCCGAAATCGTCGATCGAAACCTTGATGCCGAGGGCCCGGCATTCGGCCAGCATGGCCGCCGCCGCGACCGTGTCCTCGCCGATCGTCGTTTCGGTCATCTCGACCTCCAGCCATTCGACCGGAATATTGTTGTCGGCGATCAGCTGGCGCAGATGGCGGATGTAATCGCCTGATTCCAGCGCCATGGCGGAGGCATTGACCGAGATGCTGTAATCGGCGCCGAGCGCGCCGTTGATGCGCTGGATGGCGGCGCAGGCCTGCTCGGCCACCCAGGCGTCGATTTCCCGGATGAGGCCGGTTTCCTCGGCCAACGGCACGAAGGTCGCCGGCGGCACGATGCCGTGGCCCGGTTGCCGCCAGCGCAGCAAGGCCTCGAACCCCACCAGCTGATGGGCGGGCAGGGCGGCCTTGGGCTGAAAATACAGCTCGAACTGGCCTTCGGTCAGGGCCCGGCGCAATTCGGCATGGGTCGCCGCGCGCTCGCGCGCGTTGCGGTTGATCTCTTCATCGAAATAAACCACCGGCTGGCGCTGACGGCTCGCCGCGTTGAGCGCGGTGATCGCCCGCGACAGCAGGATATCGCTCGACTGACCATGTTCGGGCGAGAAAACCACGCCCACCCGGATATCGACCCGAACCTGCGCGTCGCCGGCCGTGATCGGCTCCGTGGTGCAGGCCAGGGCGCGCCCGACCAGGGCGGCGACTTCGCCATTGTTGCGCGGCGATTCGATCAGGGCGAAGAACTCGCTGGCGAAGAGATGGCCGATCGGCGTATCGCCGAGACTCTCGCCGAGGCGCCGGCCCACGCCCTCGATCACGAGTTCCCGGCCGCCGAATCCCAGCAGGTCCTCGATGTTCGAAAGGCCGACGATCTTGATGACCAGTATGCAGCACCGGCAAGCGGGCAAGGTTGAATCCAGGCGCTCGACGAGCCACTGCCGGTCCCGCAGCAGCGGTACCAGGGAGGCTTTGCGGCTCATGAGGTTGGCCTGAAGTTCACGCTAATCATTGCACACGATCTGTTTCAGTTTGGGAATATATGACTTCAGATCGGAAGGGAAGTCGATGTTGGTATCGCCGTTATCTCCCGACGGCATCGCGCAGATTAAATCCGGCATAGGCCGCGCGTATATACGTCTGTCGCAGGAAAGGCAGGGGAAAACGCCGAAGGGGGCGGGACATCGCCACCGGCAGATCGACGGCGAGTCCGGCGACGCGGCGGCCCAGCAGGGTGCCGCCGAGGCTGCCCATGGCGACGCCATTGCCGTGGAAGCCCAGCAGGAAATGGGCGCTGTCGTCGTCCAACGTGCCGAAATGCGGCAGCAGATCGAAGGTCAGGTCGGTCAGGCCGCGCCAGAAATATTGGGTCTTCGCCCCGGCGAAAGCCGGGAACATGCGGCCCAGATCGCGCTCCAGCCGCGCTTTCATCGCGTCTTCGGCGGCGGGGGCCGCGGATATGCCGCCCCTGGCCCCGAACATCATGCGGCCGTCCGGCAGCAGCCTGAAATAATGCAGCAGGTGGCGCGTGTCGGCGCACATGGTCAGGGTGTCGAAATGCTGTTCCGCGCGCTCCCCGGCGCTCAGCGGCCTGGTGACGATGATGTTGGACAGAACCGGCAGCAGCCGGCCGGCGAGGCCGGGGTGCAGGTCTTCCCGGGTGAAGCCGGCGGTCGCGACCGCCACCCTGTCGGCAAGGACGGAGCCGGTCGGCGTGGTCAGGCGATGCCGCCGCCCCTCCCGCGTCCAGGACACCACGGGGCTCTCGCCGTGCAGCGCGACGCCGGCCGCCGCCGCGGCCCGGGCCAGGCCCTGGACATATTTCAGGGGATGCAGCGGAAAGCCGTGAGGGACCAGCAGCGCGCCCCGCGCCTCGGCGGTGAAAAGACCGCGCGGCTTCATCTCGGACTGGGGCAGCAGCTGGCACTTCGTATCGAAGGCCCGGGCGTAAAGCTCCGCTTCGGCGGCGAGGTCGGCCACCGCGCGGGGATGATGGGCGATGATCGCTTCGCCGTCCGGTCCCGCGTCGGCGTCGATGGCGAAGTCCGTCAGGCGCTGGCGGACATGGGCGATGGCGGCGACCTGCAGACGGAAGAAGCCTTGCGCTTCCGCGAGGCCGAAACGGGCGATGATCGCCGGCCACGACAGTTTCGACGAGCCGAGACAGCAGAAACCGCCGTTGCGTCCCGAGGCGCCCCAGCCGATCGGCGCGGCATCGAGCACCAGCGCGGACAGGCCGGCGTCCCGGATCGCCAGCCCGGCATTCAGCCCGGTGACCCCGCCGCCGATGATCGCGACATCGACCCGGGCCTCCCCCTCGAGGCGGGGCGCGGATACCGGCGACCCGGCCGAAGCCGCCCACCAGCTGGGCACGGACTGCCGGTAATCGTGGATCGACGGGTGATGAAGCGACGCGGCCATCCCCCGATCTTAGGGAATGATGACGCCGGTGCCATCCCCAATTGTCGTGAAGCCCGCCCAATACAGCGGATGGGCCCAGGCGGCGCCCTTGCCCCCGCTCTGGCCATCGATCATGCGCAACTGGGCCTCGCGCAGGGCGGCGGCACCGCCGACACCCGGGCCCCGGCGATCGAACAGCCCCAGCATCAGGGCGGCGGTTGAATCATCCGGCACCGGCCAGTGGGAGACCACGAGGCGCCGCGCCCCGGCATAGAAGAAGGCGCGGGTCAGGCCGGACAAGGCCTCGCCACCGCTCTTGCCGTCGGTGCCCGCGGTATTGCAGGCCGAAAGCACCACGAGATCGGCGTCGAGCTTCAGGTTCAGGATATCGCTGAGCCGCAGCAGCGCGCTGTCGACCGTGCCGCCCGCCCCGGGGGTGACCAGCAGGGCCGGCTCCGAGAAGCAGCGGATTTCGCTGGCCAGCACGGCATGGGTCGCGAAATAGAGGATGCGGTAATCGGACAGGGGCCGGTTCAGCACCGCGTCCTTGGTGAAGGCGGGGCCAAGCAGCAGGGAATCCGCTCCCGCCCCCACGAGGCCGGCAACCTGCCGCAGTTCGCCCGCCGTCGCCGGCAGGGGGCCGAGGCTACCCAGAACCTTGCGATCCCGCGCGCAGCCGGCGGGCAGGCCGGCGAACAGGCTGGCGACATCCCGCGGCGGGCGATAGTCGCCGAAGCCGATCATGGCCGAACTGCCGGCCGCCGCGGTCGGCACCTTGCGCAGGTCGGCGAAGGCGCGCACCGAAGGCACGGCGGACAGGGCCTGATGGCGCACCATCCAGTCGACCGCGCGATAGTCGTCGGCGGGGGCGCGGCCGCTGGCCGGGCTGGCCACGAGAATGCCGAAGGGGATGCTGGCCAGCGGCCCGTTGGCGGTGGTCACCAGATTGTCGATGCCGGCGAGATCATCGGCGACCGGCCCGAACAGCGCGGCATGGAGCTGATGCGCGAGATCGACCGGGAAGCGCCCCGGCGTGCCGCGGTTGAGCTGGATACCGCGACGCAGGGTCACCACGACATCGCCAAGCGCGAGGTCGCCGGCATCGATGCGCCAGACCTTCAGACGGTCGGCCGCGACGAGAAAGCCATAGGTGGCGTTTTCGGCGCTGGCGAAGGCGGCGATCGCCTCGCCCGGCTTCAGCAGGCCCTGCAATTCCGTCACCCCGACCGGTGTCGCCAGCAACTGGCGATAGCCGGATGACGCCGCCTGCAGGGTCTCGTCCAGGCCGCGTCCCTCGGTCTCCACAGCCTCGAGATTCTGGCGCAGGCGGGCGATTTTCGCGGTATCGCGCAGCTCCGACGGGGCCGACAGGGCCCGGTTCAGCTCGCCGACCAGGGCATAGCGCTTGCGCTCGTTCTCCTGCTGGGCGCGGATGACGCCGCTGACCGCCTGATCCCCGGCGGCGAGCCGAGCGGTGGCCAGGCTGACCGTCCGGCTGGTCACGCCCGAGCGCATCAACTGCATCGCCTCGAACATCTCGACCTTCAGGCCTTCCGCCTGTTCGGGGCGCCGGGTCGCCATGGCGCTGGCGGCATCGAGGAAGCCGAGCAGGTCGCGCGGCCGGATTTCGGCGTTGCGGGCCTTCAGGATGGCGAGGCCCTGGCGATAGCTGTCGATCGCCTTGTCCTCGGCGCCGGCCGTGTGAAGGAAGCGGCCAAGGCCGAGGCGGGACAGGCCTTCCGGGGTCGATTGGGGCAGGATCCGCGCCCACAGGGTGACAGCCTCGCCCTGAATGGCGACAGCGCTGCCGGCATTGCCGGCGGCGGCGGCGATCGTCGCCCGGGTTTCGAGGAATTGCGGCCGCCACCAGGGCGGAGACGTCCGGCTCGCGGCGGCGGTCGCGATGGCTTCGTCGGCCTTGTCGGCGGCGCCGGCCAGATCACCGAGGCGCAGGCGAAGGGCGGCCTCGGTATGCAGGCTCTGGGCGACTTCAACGCTGACGGACGAAACCGACGCGCCGGAGAAGCTGAGGAGATCGGCATCCGCACCGGCCTGTCCCGGCACGCCGCCGAGATCCTGGGCGAGACGGCGGCGTGCCTCGGTCGCCTGTTCGGCGAAGGACAGGGCCAGATCCAGCTTGTTGCGATTGGCGGCGTCGATCGCGCGGTAGCTGAGCAGCCGGGGCAGGCTGGCCGGGTTGGGGCCGGCCGCCGCGAGACGCTGGGCCTCGTCGAACAGGGGGGCCGCGTCGTCGAAGCGGCCCTGATTGGACAATTCGAGCGCCACATGCATCAGGGGATCGGCACTGGCGGGATCGTCGGTGCCGAGCGCCTCGGCCTGGGCCAGCATGGCCTTGCGATAGCTGTCCTCGGCGGCGACGAAGTCCTGGATCGTGTCCTGATACTGCGCGGTCGCCATCGCCGTGTAATAGGCTTCCAGCACGCCCGCCCCGACCATTTGTCGCCCGGTCGACTGACGGACAAGCTCGATGGCCCGGGAATCCGCGGTCTGATCGCCAAGGCTCTCGAGCCCGAAGGCGGCGAGGGCGCCGCGCTCGATGACGGGCATCGCCGCCGGAATGCCATCGGCCAGCACCAGCCGGCCACGCCCGTCGGCGATGGCCAGGGCGACGGTCGGGAAGCCACCGTTCCGCAGCCGGCAATAGGCGATGGCGCCGGACAGCCCCCGGGCAAAGGTCGCGTCCCGGGCCGGGCCGCAGGCCATGCGGCTGTCGATATCGCCGCGCCAGGGACCGGCGGAGACCGCCTCGATCGGCGTGGCGCTGTTCAGGCTTTCGGTCAGGCGCGCCGCCGGCTGCTGCCAGCTGCCGCAATGAATGGCGTAGTTTCGCCCGTCCCCGGTGGCGCGGCCTTCCCGCAGGGTGCAGGTCTCGCCGACCAGATTGCGCCCGGCATCCCGGGGCGGTGGTCCTTCGGCGCTGTCGCCGCTGACGCAGCCGCCAAGAACAAGGCCGAGGGCCAGGAGGCCGCCGAGATCGATACGCATCCGGCTCATCGCGGGGTCTCCCCGGTGCTCTCCGGCGTCAGCAGGTCAAGCCGCCACAGCGCATCCTTGCCCGTGTTGGAAAATTCGAAGCGCGCGTCCCCGGCCGGGTCATCGGTCTCGGTCAGGATCAGCGGCGTCGGCGCCAGCGACGGCAGGCTCAATACCGGCGGCAGGTCGATCCGGATCACGCCCTCGGGATCGATACCGCCAACCGGCGGCGGCGGCCCCCCGCAGCTTGTCGCCATCACGCAGTCGTTGAAGCGGTATTCGCTGTCGACGCCGTCCGGGCGCAGGACATCGGCGGCGGCCTTTTCCCCGCCGATGCCGCCGATGGTGCCGCCCATGGTGGCGGTGCCCGCGGTGCCGAGCACGGTGAGCCGGTCGAAATCGACATCAAGGCCGAGGATCGAGCCATCGCCGGCATTCAGCGTGACATCCTGCCCGCTGGCCGAACCGTCCAGCGTGATATCGCCGCCTTCGGAAACATCGGTCGTGTCGATGATGACGGAAGGTGCCGTCAGGCTGAGACCGCCGATTGTGGTGAAGCTGCCGCCATGGGTTTCATAGCGGCTGCCGGTCAGGACAATGACCGGGGCGCGGTAGCTCTGGGGACCGTAGGTCGTGACGGAGGGTGGATCGATGCTCGCGCCCGCCTCGATCAGGAAGGAGCGCAGCGGCACATTCTGCCCGACCGGGCCGAGCACCCGAATGTCGCGACCGGCTGTCATGGTGACCTCGGCGAGGCCGACGCCCTCGGCGCTCAGACTGTCGATCGTGCCCGTGGTTTCGATATCGCGGGCCGCCGTCAGCGCGACGGATCCCGCGACGTCGAGATCGCCGTCGACGGTGATGTCCCCCGCCGCGCTGTCGAAGCTGCCGTCGATGAAGGTGATATGACCGGCTTCGTAAGTCTGGCTACCGTCGCTGGCGACGCCGCCGCTGATGCTGATCTCGTCCGCCGCCGCGACGAGAAGACTGCCCAGCCGGCCGCCGCCGCCCACTTCGTTGTCGAGGGTGACGCTGCCGCCGCGCGAGCGCAGCACGACGGGACCCGCGGCCGCGCCGGGCGAGGCATCGCCGCCGTCGAGGCCCGGCAGCATGTCGATCGTGCCGCCGAAGAGCATGTCGCCCCCGGCGGTGACCGTGGTCGCCCGCGTCATCGTCACCGGTCCCTGCGCGCCGAAGGTGCCGCCCGCGACATAGCGACCACCGTCGAAAGTGATCGCCGCGCCGAGCATGGAGAGCGAGCCCCCGGCCTCGATGTCGGCGATTTTCACCGCGCCGCCCGCGCTGATGGAAACATCGCCCGGGGCCGCGACGGCGCCGACCGCCCCGGTGATCCGCACGTCGCCGGCGGCGGCATCGATCTCGAGGTTTGGCGCGGGCCCGGCGGCAGGGGAACCGGCCCCAAGCCCCGGGGACTCATCACGGGCATCGATGGTGCCCTGGACAGACACGGAATCGCCCGCCCGCATCAAGGCATCGCCCAGCAGGGACACGGCACCAAGGAGGGTGATATCCGTGCCCGCGTCGAGCGTGCTGGTGGCCAGTTTCACGAACTGGCCGGCGGCGATCGAGATGGCGCCGGTCGCCGCCACCGAACGGACGAGGACGTCGCCATCGGCGGACAGATCGACGTCGCCGAGAATGCGCAGGCCCCCGATATCATCGGCCACGGAAAGGGTGCCGCCCGCCTCGGCCGTCAGCGACGGCGCCGCCGGGCGGTCGCCATCGTCTGGCGCGCTCGCGTCGATCCTGCCGCCGAACGAGATGTTGGTGCCGGCGACGATCGTTGTGTCCTGGGCGATTTCGGTATCGCCCGTCACGGTGAAGCCACGCCCGGCGTCATAGGCCGAGCCCTGGAGATGGGTCACGGGCCCATCGTAGATCTGGCTACCCTGACTGGCGACATCGCCGAGGGTGATCGTATCCGCCGCGGTTACCCGGATGTCCGTCATGGCCGACCGGGTGCCGATCGCCCCGTCGACGCGAACGGCGCCGATTTCGGAGGTGATGGCGAGCGACGGGATCCCGTCGGATTCGCCATCCGCGTCGATCGGGCCATCGATGGTCACATCGCCCCGGGCATCGATCTCGGTGTCGTAGCGCAGCCGGACGTCGCCCCTCATGTCGATCGTGGCGCCGGCGCGCACATGGCTGTCGAGAAGGTGAAGGATGCCGCCCGCCGCCACCCTGAGGGCGCCGGTGACATCGATGGCGCCGACGGCGACATCGCCGATGGCCCGAAGATCGAGCGTGCCGATCGGGGAAAGTCCGCCGATCGGTCCCGCGATGGTCAGGCTGCCGCCCGCCGAGGCCTCGAAACGGGTGACCGCTTCCGGCGGGCTGAGTTCGTCGACGTCGAGGCGGTCCCCGATGTCGATATCGCCCCCGGCGAAAACGCCGACGCTGTCCTTGATCGTCGTCTCGCCGACGATGGTGAAGTCGCCGTCGGTGATATAGCTCGAGCCGCGAAGGCCGGTGGCGGCACCGGCATAATGCTGATCGCCCGTCGTCCGCACATTGCCGAGACGGATGCCGTCACGGGCCACGATATCGAGATAGCCGAGCGCGGCCACGCCGCCGACATCGCCGATCAGGATGGCGTTGCCCGCTTCCGTGACGATCGACAGTCCGGCATCGCCCGCCGAGGCCAGATCGATGTCGCCGTCCAGCAGGACCAGGGTGCCGCCGACGATCATCGCGTCCTGATCGATCGTCATGCGGCCCGAGGCCAGGAAATCGCCACCCGCGACAAAGCTGGCGCCGGTGAAGCGGATGTCGGTCGCGAACAGTTCGATGTTGCCGGTCGCGCGCATGTCGGCCGCGCTGATCGTGTCGGTCGCGCTGGCCGACAGGAAGCCCAGCCGCGTGTCGTGGCCGATATCGCCAAGGAAGCCGATGCTGCCGTCGCGGGCGATCACGGTCAGGGCCGCGTCGCCGTCACTCACCGCATCGATCCGGCCGAAACTGGCGCCGCCACCGGCGTCGAACTCGGTCACGCCGGAAATCAGCGCGCTCGTGGTCGCGGCGGCGACAATATCGCCGGTGGTCGTGCGATAGGTCTCGCCCATGAATCGGCCGAGCGGGGCGGCATAGGTCTGATCGCCGCTCGTCCGCACGTCGTGCAGGGTGAAGGCACGGGTGGCCGAGACATTCAGCCCGTCGAGCAGCCCCTCGACATTGCCGATATCACCACCGACGACGATCTCGCCCCCGCTGCCACCGGCGGTCAGCGCGAGGCTGGCGGTATCCGCCGCGCCCGATCGCTGGATGTTCCCGCTGAAACGGATATTGCCATCCGTCGCGGTCATGGCGATGTCGCCCGTCAGCCGGGTCCTGCCCCCGACAGTGATATCGCCCGCCGCCGACAGATAGTCGATGCCGCTACCGGCGCGGCCGAACAGGTTGATCGCCGCCGCCTCATAGGTCTGGTCGCCGGTGGTCGAGACGCCAGCCAGTTCGATCGAGCCGGCGGTGACGGACAGGGACCCCAGACCGACGCCGAAACCGGCCTCGCCCCCGATCCGCACCAGGCCCGACGCGGCGGTCAGGGTGACGTCGGGGATGGCGGGGGTCGAGAAACCCAGATAGCCGTCGAGGGTGCCCGCGATGTCCAGATCGCCGCCGGCCTTGATCGCGATCGCCGGGGAATCGACGGCGACATCGCCATTCATCTGGATGTCGCCGCCGATATCGAGGTCATGGGCCAGCACGATATGGGCGGAATTGACGGTCAGGTCACCGGAAAGCGTGGTGGCGCCCAGCAAGGCCGCGCTCGCCGCCGCGCCCGAGGTGGTGATCGAGACATTGCCGCCGCTGCTGATGGTGACATCCGGCGCCAGATAGAAACTGCCGCCATCATTGGCCTCGACGAAAATGTCGAGCGGCAGATCGAGGGAGACGCCGCCCGGCACCGCCGCTGCGACCAGCACGCTGGCCGTGCCCGAGGCTTCGTCGGCATCGAAGGTCGAGGACGCGGCGCCGGTGCGCAGGGTGAGCGACTGGAAGTCGCCGAGGGCCAGCAACTCGGCCTCGGACAGGCCGGGCACGTCGCTGCCGGCGGGCGCGCCGACCAGGGCGCCGAGATCGGAATTGCGGAAGGCGCCGGTGATCAGGACCGTCGCCGTCGCGCCCGGGCTGAAGATGCCATTGCCGATATGGAAGGGATCGAAGCCGTAACCCTGCATGTGCAGATTGCGGCCGACCGCGATGTTGATCGAGGATTCGGAATCCTCGCCGTGATCGATGCCGACGCCGCCGAGGCCGCCGAGCAGGGTCAGCTGGTCGGCGTCGATTTCGATCGACGGGACCGAGCCGGAGGTGCCGCTGCTGGTCGGCTGGATGCCGATGCCATAGGGGTCGGCATCGGTGCCGCAGCCCCCGGCGCCGGTCATGCAGCCGCGCAGGTCGATCGTGTCGGCGATCAGCTTGCCGTCGAAGATCTTGATCGAGCCGCCGGCGGTCGCCTTCAGGGTCAGGGCGGCGGCGCTGCCGTCGAGAATGCCCGACCACAGGATGCCCTGGCCCGCCTGCGCGTCGATGCCCAGCGTGCCGTTCGAAACCTGAAGCGTGCCCGACCAGTCGATCGCCCCCGCGGCTTCGAGGCGAAGGCTGGCGCTGACGCCGCCGAGGTCATAGGCGGCATTGGCGAGATAGGAAATATTGCCGTCGCCTTTCAGCGCGGGGTCATTGGTGACGATGCTGACATTGGTGCCAGTCTTCAGCACGTCGAAGATGGATTCGATCGAGATGGTGGATGTATCGGCGGGGATGAAGACGCCATCGGGCGGAATCGCCGTGCCGCGATTGACGATGGCGATATCGGCGGGGTCGAGCAGCCATTCGCCGCCCTTGCCGGCCGGGGCCGAGGCATTGATCACGGCCCCCGAGACATCGAGCTTGCCCATCGAGGAGGTCTCGATCAGGCCGCCATCGCCGCCCCCGGCGCCGCCGGTCGCCCGGGCCGAGCCGGCGAAATCCGTCGCCTTGTCCGACCAGACGACGATGGTGCCGCCGTCGCCCTGCGCCGTCGCCGAGGCGTCGATGCGCGCGCCGGCCTCGACCCTCGTGGTTTCCGCCCGCCTCGTCGGCCCCTGGCCGCGCAGACCGCCGCCGATCTTGACCGTGCCGCCGCCCTTCGTGCCCGTGGCATCGATCCGGGTGCTGCCGGCAAGCGCGACATCGCGCCCCGTGATCTCGACCGTGCCACCCTTGGTGCCCGAGGCGCCGATGGTGCCCGAGACGTGGGTGGTGCCGTCGCCGCCCGACAGGATGACGGTGCCGCCCTCGGTCGAGACGCTGCCGACCTCGATCACGCCGGTCATGTCGATCGCCCGATCGACCACGGCCGAGGCTTGCTGGGCGTTCAGGATGACGGTGCCGCCGGCTGCCGCGATGGTGCCGCCATTGGCGACCTGGGGCGTTCCGCCCGTACGGTCCACCGTCTGCCCGGTGTCGAAGGAAATCAGCCCGTCGCCCGCCAGGTCGACGGTGAAGGTCTCGGCGCTGCCGAGGGCGACGGTGCCGAGCCGGGCCGCGATCACGCCGTTGTTGGCGACGCTGGGGCCGACGAGCGCGGCGATGCCCTGATCGGCCACGGTGATGCGGCCTTCGTTGACGATGCGGGCATCCGGATTGTCGGTCGGCCGGTCGAAGCGGTTGCTGCCCGCCATGAAGGCGTCATTGTCGATGTCGCTGGTGGTGGCGACCAGGCCACCGACATCGACCTGCGCCCCGGCCCCGAACAGGACGCCGTTGCGGTTGATCAGGAAGACGTTGCCATTGGCGGTCAGCTTGCCGTCGATGGTCGAGGCATTGTCGCCGGTGACCCGGTTCAGGGTGACCGAATTTCGCCCCGGCTGCTCGAAGGTGGTGGATTCCCCGCCGCCGATCGAGAAATCCTGCCAGTCGATGACGGCGCGGTTCGTGGTCTGGCGCACCGTGACGGAACCCGGGGCACTGTCGATGACCGCGCCGCCGCCGACGACGGTGCCGCCACTCGGATTGGCGCGAACAGGGGCGAGCGGCGCCCCGAAGAGCACGATGCCGATCGCGGTCGAGGCGAGCAGGGCCATGCGGCGGGAGGGCAGCAAGAATGTGAAGGTCATGATGTCGTCCCCCTCTCAGAAGCTGCCGGACAGGCGCAGGAAGACACCCGGGTTGCGGCTGTCGTCGCCGCTGCGGTCGCCGCGGTCGCGGGTCAGGGGCTTGGCCACTTCGATCTCGCCCTGGATGGCGTCGGCGATATAGAGACGAATGCCGGCCCCGGCCGAGGTCAGGCCGGCGCTGTCGCTCCCTCTCCGCGTCACATCCCAGACCTTGCCGGCGTCGTAGAAGCCGTAAAGCTGATAGGGCAGGTGGAAACGGCCGGATTCGTCGCTGTGATCGATGGTGCCGTTCAGCTGCACTTCGGCGCTGCCGGCCAGGGCGCGGTCGCCGCTGATCTCGCCGGGGGCGTAGCCTCGGCCGAGGCGATAGCCGCCGAGGCGGAATTCCTCGTCCGCCAGCAGGGCGCCCGGGGCATATTGCGCCGAAGCCTCGACGAACAGATTGACCGAGCCGAAATCGCCGGAGAACAGGCCCTGCAGGCGCGAAACTTCCAGCGTTACCTTGTCGAAAGTGCCGTCGGCATCCCCGCGCGAGGGATGGGGATCGTCGGCGGTCGAGGCGCCGAAGGCGTCGAGGCCGACATGAAGGCCGGCGCTGGCGCGGGTCACGCCCTCCAGCTCGTCATGATATTCGCCTTCGGTGATCAGGCGCAGCACGCGCAGATGATCGCTGGTGTTGGTCACGCCCAGGATTTCGTCATCCTCGTCCAGCCAGTCGAAGGCGGCGCGGGTGGACAGCGAGAATTGCCGGCTGCGGATCACCGGATAGTCCAGCGACAGGCCGAAGCGGCTGGCCGCGGTTTCGATGTCGAGGATCTCGAGCGCCTCGCCCGGGCGCCCGGGGGCATAGCCGGCATAGGCGTGAAGGCGCAGGCCATCGCTGCCCAGGGCGAACTCGCCCGAGACCTGGGCCAGCCGCTGGCGGTCGCTGAAAACCGACGAGAACAGGGTCAGGTCCAGCCGCTCGCCAAGGCCGGTCAGGCTGTTGATGCCGGCCGAGGCGGTGGCGCTCCACGGCCCGAGCATCTTGGAGCTGCGGTTGTCGGTCGCGACGAAACCGTCGATCGCCTTGTGGTTCACCTCGATGGTCAACTGGCTGGCGCCCCGCTCGCCGGCGACGGGGCTCAGCACGCCGCGCGCGCTGATGCCCGGCAGGTCGTTGATCAGCAGCAGTTGCCGCTCGACGGTGGCGAGACGGGCCGGGCCGGCGTTGTCCTCGATCCGCGCCGCCATGGCCTTGACGAGTTCGAGCGCGCCGCCGGCATCGCCGGCGACGGCCACGGACCGGATATAGCCCTCGACGACCAGCAGCCGGACCGCGCCGCCGTCGATGCGCTGGGCCGGCACGACGACGCGGGTGAGGAAATAGCCATCCCGGCGATAGGAAGATTCGATCGCGGCGGCGATGGCGAAAATGTCGGACAGAGACACCGTGGTGCCGATTCTGTCGCCGTAGAAGCCGGCCAGCGTTTCCGCGTCATAGACGGTATTGCCCTCGACGGTCAGGGCGGTCAGCGTCAGGGTCACGGTCTCGGCGCCCGCGGGCGGCTGGCTGGCCGGGCTGGTGACGAGGTCGAGCCCCGGCGCCTCGGTGCCGGCGGGTGGTGTCAGGGCTTCCGGGGCGACCGATGGCCGCGCCCCCGAAGGCAGTTGCTGCGCCGAGGCGGTCCCCGCGACCGTGATGACAAGGCAAAACCAGGCGACAGGGCTCAAGGCCCGACGAATGGCAGAGCCGGTGGCGAACCGGTCTGGTCCTATCATTGAAAAATCCCCCCCTTGGCCGCCCGCCGGACGTCCCGCGCGAGGCGCGACGCCAGACCAGCGGTCAGGACACCCTAATACCAACCGAATATCACCCCCCGGGGTGGCAGCAGATTTCAGTGGAATAACCGCAGGGCGTCAAGGGCGGAGCTAGAAAGCGGGCCTGCCGTGCATCGCCGCGTCGAGACGCTGCTTCAGTTCGGCAAGGGCGATGTCGTCGACGCCAAGGGCATCGGCGCCGAAAACCTCGGGATCCTCGCTGAAACCGAGATAGGCCTGAACCTCGTTGATCACCAGCGCGGGATTGCCGATGTCGTAACCCGCCCGATCCAGAAAACGTAGGAACAGCCCGCGCTGGTAGCCATTGAGGCCGCGGTGCCAGAAACCGTCGCAGGCCGCGCGGTAGAAGAGGTGGGTGAAGAACTCGCCATGGGCCAGTTCGTGGCGCAGGATTTCCCGGCGCAGGGCGATATCCGCGTCCGTGGGGCCGCCGGTGGCGGCAAGGCTGATCAGGGCCTGATCCGGGCGCTGCGCGACGAAGCCCGCCTCCGTCACGCGCAACACCCGGCTGCGCAGCAGGATGTCCAGCAGGCGCCGCTCCTCGGCGGAAAGGCCGCCCCCGCGCGCCAGATTGAAGAAGCGGGCGAGGGTGGCCGCATCATAATCGTGGCCGAGATAGAACTGGTCGTAGGATTGGCCGGCATCGGCGATCAGGCGGCGTATCTCGGCATCGTTCGGCACCTGGTCCCGTGGCGCCCCCTTCATTTCGGCGAGAACGGCGATCCGGTTCAGGGTCCGGGCCTGGGCGGCCAGATCGGGAAAATCGAGGATGAGCACCCGGGGGTTGTGGGCCGGCCGATAGAGCGCGAGGTGGCGCGGGATGCGGCGGGCGATGTCGTCGGCTTTGGCGACCACGAGGCCGGGCAGGTCGGGGGACGGGGCTACCGCCGCCCGCGTGGCGGGGCTGGCGGCCGGCGACACCTCGCCATGGCCGGCGCCGCCGACAAGGGCGAGGGTGCAGAGCGCGGCGAGAAGAGCCGCGAAACGACCTCGCCCCTTGCGCGCGCGCTCAGGCCAGAAGCTGGAAATCACCGATCGAAAAGGCATGAACACCCGTCAATGTGGCGATGGTGACGGCGCTGCCCGCGCCTTCGCCATCCGCGTCGAAGGACAGGATACCGTCTTCGGTCCGGAACAGGAACTGCGGGCCGCCGCCGGTCGCCACCGGGGCGGCGCCGGAGACCAGCACGATCTCGGAAATACCGAAGCCGCTGGCCCGGATGGCGATGCGATCGGCGCCCGAAGTGAAATCGGCGATCGTGTCGCCGCCGTCCGTCGGCCGGTCGAAACGGAACTGGTCGGCGCCCGCGCCGCCGCGCAAGAGATCGCCCCCGGCACCGCCGATCAGAATGTCGTCGCCGCGCCCGCCCGACAGGACATCGTCGCCGCCGCGGCCCTGGAAGATGTCATCGCCGTCGCCGCCGACCATCCGGTCGGCGTCTTCGGACCCGCGATATTGTTCGATCGAGGTGTAACTGTCGCCGGCCGCCTCGCCCCGGCTGCGGGTCGGGTCGGCGAGATCAAGGGTGACCTTCTGTTCGAAACGCGCGATGTCGTAGCCGGTCCCGCCGTCGATGCGGTCCGCGCCGAGACCGCCGACCAGGATATCGGTGCCCGCGCCGCCAATCAGGATGTCGTTGCCGCCCCGGCCGGTGATCTCGTCATTGCCGCCTTCGCCCCACAGCCGGTCGATCCCGGTGGTGCCGGTCAGCAGGTCGTTGCTCGCGTCGCCATGCAGGCTGTCGCCGGACAATTTCAGGATCTGGTTGAAGGTCGCGCCCGCCGGATCGGACCAGGACAGGATGAAGCGACCGTCGTCCAAGGCCCGCAGATCCAGCCAGGAGGGCATCCCGCCGGCAACGAAGATCTGCGAGACATCGGACAGGACATGGTCCTCGTCATAGGCGTGCAGGTAAAGATTGACCGCGCCGCCCGCGTTCTCGGCCGCCGTCACCACGATCAGTCCGCCGCCGGGCAAGGCCAGCAGGTCGGCTGGTTTCGCGCCATCATCGATCAGGGTCACGGTGCCGATCAGATCGAGCCCCGCGGTAAAGCGGGCGAGATAGGCGCCGCCATCGATTTCGATGACGGCGACATAGGTGCCGTCGAGACAAGCCGTCGCCTCGACCGCGCCGAAGCCCTGAAGCACGGGATGGCCTTCGATCGACGAGGAGGGTATCCATTCCCCCGTCTTGCGGATGAGCCCGCCCTCATTATCGAAGGTGGCGAGGGAGATTTTCAGGCTGTCGGTGCCGACCTCGTCGACCCACAGGACGCCGGCCCGGTCCCGCGCGACGGCGAACAGGCTGCCGTTGGTCACCGTCGACAGATCAAGCTCCGTCCACGGATTGGTCTCGCCATCGATATGGACATATTCGAGACGGCGCGATGAATCGGTATAATCTTCTGGGCCGGAATAGAAATGATACGATATTGTTCTGTAATCTACATAAATCGTGGAGTATTCGAGATTGCCAAAGCCCTGAAATTCCTGATCGATCATTCTTTCTTGTTGATAATAGTAATATTCGTTCCCGTCTTCGTCCTCTAGGTAAGGTTCTGTTTCCAGATAGGATTCGTAATAGACATATTGCCCGGGCCTCGACGCCCCGGCAATGACACTGGCCGTTTGCGTCAGCTCGACGTCGATCCAGCCACTGCCCGGATCATCGACGGAAATGGTCGTGTCGAAGGCCAGGACAGTGCCGTCCGGCAGACCCAGGGCATAGTTGAACGACGGCCCCGAGGCGACGGTTGCCGGCTCGCCCACGCTGGCGCCGGTTTCGTCGATGGCGACGGCGATGACGGTGCGGGCATCCTGCAGGAGATAGTAGGTGAGGCTTCCGTCCTCGCCCTCCGCCAGCGTCAGCGCTTTCACCGGCGCGATCTCGTGACGGGACATGGATGCGGCGATCTTCATGGCGTGCCTCCGGCAATCGTGGATCGGGGTTCTCGTTGTGTCATTCGCCCGAAAATTGATCTTGCCCGGACAACCATATTCCAAGTGGCGCTGCGGGGGAATTCGCATTGGCGGTGCCCGGGCGTGGCTTGCTCGCGGGCGGAGAGTTGCGCAAGCCGCCGCGACCTGATACCGGGACCCGCCATGGATCACCTGCCGATCGACGATGTCCTGCCCGAGCTTCTGTCCGTCCTGCGGGCGGGGGCGGCGGCTGTTCTCGAGGCGCCGACCGGGGCGGGCAAGACGACGCGGGTGCCGCTCGCGTTGCTGGACCAGCCCTGGGCCGGCGGCGGGCGCATCATCATGATCGAGCCGAGGCGCCTCGCCGCCCGGGCGGCCGCCCGGCGCATGGCCGATACCCTCGGCGAGGCGGTGGGCGAGACCGTCGGTTACCGCGTCCGCTTCGACAGCAAGGTCGGCCCGAAGACCAGGATCGAGGTCGTCACGGACGGGCTCTTCACCCGCATGATCGTCGAAGACCCGGGACTGGACGGGATCGCCGCCATCCTGTTCGACGAATTCCACGAGCGCGGCCTCGATGCCGACCTCGGCCTCGCTCTCGCCCTCGAAGCGCAGGAAGCCCTGCGGCCTGATCTTCGCTTGATCGTCATGTCGGCGACGCTGGACGGGGCTCGGGTGGCGGAACTTCTCGGCGGGGCGCCCGTCGTCCGCTCGGAAGGCCGGGCCTATCCCGTGGCGCTCCGCTGGGCCGAGGGGCGGGACGAAGCCCCGCTCGAAGCCCGGATCGCCCGCGCCGTGCGCCGGGCGCTGGCGGATCTGCCGGGCGATATCCTCGTCTTCCTGCCGGGACGGGGCGAGATCGAGAAGGCGGCCCGCCAGATCGAGGAGGGCGGCCTGCCGCCGGGCGTCGTCCTGCATCGGCTGCACGGCGATCTCGACTTCGCCCAACAGGATCGCGCCCTGGCGCCGGCTTCGCCGGGCACGCGCAAGATCGTGCTCTCGACCAATATCGCCGAAACCAGCCTGACCATCGAAGGCGTCGCCATCGTCATCGACTCGGGCCTCGCCCGTCATGCCGCCTTCGATCCGGGCACCGGCATGGGACGCCTCGTGCTCGGCCCGATTTCCGCCGCCTCGGCCGAACAGCGGCGGGGCCGGGCCGGGCGTCTCGGCCCCGGCACCTGCATCCGCCTGTGGACCGAGGCGGAACACCGCGCCCTGCTGCCTCATACGCCGGCGGAAATCCTGCTGGCGGATCTCGCGCCGGTCGCCCTCGATCTCGCGCTGTGGGGCATCGCCGATCCTACAAGCCTGCGTCTGCTCGATCTACCCAACGCCGGCGCCTATGCCCAAGGGCGGCGCCTGCTGGAAGATCTGGGGGCGCTCGATCCTCAGGGCCGGATCACCGATCACGGCAAGGCGCTGGCGAGGCTGGGCGCCCATCCCCGCCTCGGCCATCTGATGATCGAGGGCAAGCGGCTGGGCGAGGGGGCGCAGGCGGCAAGGATCGCGGCGTTGATCGAGGGGCGCGATCCGCTGCGCCTCGGCCCACAGAACCGCGATTGCGATCTGGCGCCGCGCCTCGAGGCGATCGAGGGACGGGGGGGCGCCGGGGCCGATCGCGGGTTGCTGCGCCAGATCGAACAGGCCGCCCTGCAATGGTGCCGCCGCCTCGGCGTCGACGGCCGCCGGGCCGACGACCGGGGTCTGACCGGCCGTCTGGTCGCCCTTGCCTATCCCGAGCGGGTGGCGCGGCGCCGGCCGGGTGGCGGCGGTCTCTATCTGATGGCCTCGGGCGCGGCGGCCCGTCTCGACCCGGCGGAGCCGCTGGCCGCGCGGGAATGGCTGGCCATCGCGTCGCTCGACGGCAGCCGCAAGGATGGCCGGGTCTATCTCGCCTCGCCGCTCGACGCCGCCGATGTCCTGGATCTCTTTGCCGCGCAGATCACCACCGAGGAGCAGGTCGCCTTCGACGACGCCAGCGGCCAGGTCCGCGCCCGCCGCCGCAAGCGCCTGGGCGAGATCGTGATCGAGGACGCGGTCTGGAGCAATCCGCCGCAGGAAGCCGTCAGCGCGGCGCTTCTGGCCGCGATCCGGGCGCGGGGGCTCGACAGCCTGCCCTGGTCACCGGCGGCGACGGCGCTGCGGGCGCGGGTGAATTTCCTGCACCGGCTCGATCCCGGCGCGGGGCGCTGGCCGGACTGGTCTGACGAGGCGCTGCAAGCAAGCCTCGAGGACTGGCTGCTGCCCTATCTGGCCGGCATCTCCCGGCTGGACGGGTTGAGGCGCCTCGACCTGCACGAGATCCTGGCCGCCAGCCTCGACTGGTCGCGGCGTCAGGCGCTCGACGCCGAGGCGCCGTCGCATCTCGACGTGCCGTCGGGCAATCGCCACGCCCTCGATTACGGCAGCGGGCAGGCGCCGGTGCTGGCGGTCAAGCTGCAGGAAATGTTCGGCGCGCGCGAGACGCCCAGTATCGCGAAGGGGAAGGTCCCGGTCACGCTGCACCTTCTGTCCCCGGCGGGGCGGCCGGTGCAGGTGACCCAGGATCTGGTCAGCTTCTGGGGCCGGGGTTATGCCGATGTGCGGGCCGATCTGCGCGGCCGTTACCCCAAGCATCCCTGGCCCGAAGACCCGCTGACCGCGCTGCCGACGGCGAAGACCAAGCGTCATCTGCCGCCGGGCAGCTTTTGACGGTCAATCGTCCGTCAGATTGGTGGTGTAGGATTTCGACTCCTTGCCCGTGTCGACCTCCGAGAAATTCTTGGACGAGAAGCCGCGCCGCTCGCAATTCTCGTTGCCGCGAATGGTGAATTCTGCGTCCTTCACGCAGAAGGGATTCTCGCCCGCCCAGCCGCTGCCGTCCGGATGTTCGGCATAGACATAGACGTAGCGGACCTTCAGCGGGCCGGTGATCGGCGTGGCGCATTTGCCCGGCTCGACGTTCCACCAGCCTTCCGAGACCCAGACGCCGTTCTCGACGCCATCCGGGGTCTTGTCGTCGTAATAGCCGACGGCGACCGAGGTGGTTTTCGTCGTCTTGTTGCAGACCTTGTATTCGGCGAGGGCGGGCGCCGACAGGGCTGCGACCCCCGCAACCGCCAGCATCGCCGTCATCGCGACAGAACGGATATTCATCCCGTCCACTCCTAAAATTGGTGCCGGTCATCGACCGTGCGCCATTTCAACACGCGGCCTTTCCCCCCCGCTGTGACCGGGGCCACACTTGCCTCTTCCGGTCACAAGAAGGTGCGCGCAGCCCCGACCTTATGGACCTGCTTCCCGCGTCGTCAAGTCGGGCTTGCTGGGACGCGTCGCCGCTTTGCTGTATGGTGGCAACAGTCCCGCATGGCGGGCAGTGACGGCGCCGTCGCGGGGGAGATGGGGATAGTGACTGGACGGACTTGGACGGCCATCGGCCTTTGCATCGTTCTTGGCGGCGGCGCCATGGCCAGCCCGGCCTGGGCCCAGGGCAGCTTTCTCGGCGGGCTGGCGGGCAAGGCCGCGCCCGCCCCGCAAACCCCCGCGCCCGAGACCCCGGCTCCGGTGCCCCCAACGGTCGTGCCCCCGGCGGCGGAAGAGCCGGCGGCGCCCGATGGCGGCACATCTTCCCTCCGGCCCAGCCGGCCGCCGACCCCGGCCGCCCCGACGAGCCCCGCTCTCGCTCCCGCTCCCGCCGAGGCGGCCCCCGAGGGCGCCGCGCATGGTTTCGCCGGGATCTGGTCCGGGACCTATACCTGCGCGCAGGGTCTGACCGGGGTCACCTTTACCTTCGATCCGCCGTCCGGCGGCGAGATATCGGCGGTCGTGTCGTTCTTTCCGGTCGAATCCAATCCGGGGGTGCCCGCCGGCCGCTTCCGCGTCACCGGGCCGGCGCCGGGGCCGGGCGACCGCGCCATGGTCTTCTATCCCGATGGCTGGATCGAGAAGCCGCCGGGCTATGTCATGGTCGGCTTCGAGCTGCAATTGTCGGCCGACGACATGGCCCTTCGCGCGAAGCTGAGCGGGGCGCCGGGCTGTACCACGGCCTTGCTGGGGCGCGGCGCCGGGGACTGAGCCCCGGTTTGGAGACCCCGGTCAGCGGTGGCGGGCGGCCTCCCGGGCGAAGGAACTGGCGGAGACGGCCATGTCGACGCCATGCAGGTTGTCGGTGTCGATCTCGGCCGATTCGATGCCGATGATCTGCCAGCGGCCGTCGATCAGGGCGAGGTCGGGGCCGCCCGAATCGCCCGAGACGCTGCCGCAGTCATGGCCGAAAGTGCCGTCGTCCCAGGCTTCCATCACGGTGCAGTCGCGCCGGATCGTCACCCGGTCGCCATCTTCCTCGCCATAGCCGATCTGGACGAAGGTGCGGCTGCCGCCGTCGTAGGCCTTCAGCGCCTTGCGGTCGAAAGCCGCGATCTCGACCATGCCGGTGATCTCGCCGATATCCTGGTCGAGTTCGAGGATGGCCCAGTCCAGCCCGTCGATATCATTGGTCTTGTTGAAGGTCTCGAGGTTGAAGCGCGGGGGCACGAAGGCCTCGACGATCCCGGCCTCGACCTGCGTGCCGCCGTCGCCATGGCCGGCCAGGAAGGATTCCGGCAGCTTGACGTTGCCATATTCGTCGAAGACGCAATGCGCCGCGGTCAGCACGATACGGGGACCGATCACCGTGCCGGTACAGAAACTGTTCGGCGAATCGACGACGCCGATCGCCGCGAGGGGCAGGGGCGGCAGGCCGGCGACTTCCGCCGGATCGCCGCCCGCCCGGTCGCGGTTGCGCCGGTCCGGCTTGCCGGCGGGCGGGGCGGCGCCGCCCGGATGCTTGGGCAGGGGGGCGATGTCGGCGACATCGGCCTCGGCATCCATCGCGGCGCCCAGGCGGCTACCGCGTTCATCCGCCCGAATCGGGCCCGCCGATGCCACGGCGAGGGCAAGGGCGAGAAGGAAGCGGGCCGGCGTGGTCTTCATGGTGGTGGGGTCCTGTGATCCTGACGGCAGGAAATCATGCAGGCCCCCGTGCCGTCTATGATCCGCGCCACAGGCTGCTAGGATGACCGGGATGTGACGACGCGGGGAGCGGACAGCGGGTGAGCCGGGCATTCGTGAAGGAAGACGATACGGCGACGGCCGAGGTGGAGCGGCCCCTGGTCGCGCCGCACCGCATCTCGCCCCGGGGTCTCGCGGCGCTGCGGGCGCGGCGCGCGGGTCTGACCGGTCAGGAGGGCCAGGAAGCGGCGAACGAGCGCGCGCGCCTCGACGCGGTGATCGCCGCGGCCGAGATCGTGCCGGCGCTGACCGCCGTGCCCGCGACCGCCTGTTTCGGCGCCGTCGTCGGCGTCGCCGACGCGGAGGGCGCCGAATTCTCCGTCACCCTGGTCGGGGAGCACGAGGCCGACCCGGCGACCTGGCATCTGTCCTGTTCCTCGCCCCTCGGCCGGGCGCTGCTCGGCGCCGCTATCGGCGATATCGTGACATGGTCGCGGCCGAGCGGCCGCCGGGACCTCGAAGTGGTCAGCCTGTCCTTGCCGGAGACATCATGAGCGCAGACGACGAAGCGGCGATCCTGGCCGCCAACCGGGCCTTCTATGCCGTGTTCCGGCGGCGCGACATCGGCGCGATGAAGGCATTATGGGCGCGGGAAGCGCCGGTTTCCTGCATCCATCCGGGCTGGCCGCCGCTGATCGGCCGGGACGAGGTGATGAAGTCCTGGGGCGGGATCCTGTCCCACCCGGACTCGCCGGAAGTCGCCTGCCATGACGAACAGGTCCGCCTGATCGGCCCTGGTCACGCCCTTGTCGTCCTGATCGAGGTGATCGCCGGCAATCCGCTGGCGGCGACCAATGTCTTCATCCTCGAGGCGGGCGAATGGCATCTGGTCCATCACCAGGCCAGCCCGCTCGCCGATACGGCGCAGGTCGCCGTGGACGACGAGCCGGCGCCGCCCATGGGCACGCTGCTGCATTGACGGCCTGAGTCTCGTCGCCGGCGCGCCGGCTCAGGTGGTGGGGCCGCCCGGCTGGCCGACGATGGCGACGCGCAGGATATTGGTCGCCCCCGGCGTGCCGAAGGGCACGCCCGCGGTGATGACGATGCGGTCGCCCGGTTCGGCGAAGCCATGTTCGGCCGCCGTCGCGCCGGCGCGCTGGACCATCTCGGCGAAATTCGACACGTCGGGCACGACGACGCAGCTCAGGCCCCAGGCGATGGCGAGGCGCCGCGCCGTGTTCAGATCGGGCGTCAGCACCAGGATATCGGTCTCGGGCCGCTCCCGCGCCGTGCGCAGCGCGGTCGAGCCGCTCGAGGTGAAGGTGACGATGCAGGCGGCCCGCACCGTCGCCGCCACCTTACCGGCGGCGGTGGTGATGGCCTCGCCGATCGAATCGCCGGTGGCCTCGTGGCGGGCGTGGATCAACTCGTCATAGACGATATCCTGCTCCGCCTGATGGGCGATGCGCGCCATGGTCGCGACCGCTTCCAGCGGGAAGGCGCCGGCCGCCGATTCGGCCGACAGCATCACGCAGTCCGCGCCGTCATAGACCGCGGTCGCGACATCCGAGACTTCGGCCCTCGTGGGGACGGGGGCGCTGACCATGCTTTCCAGCATCTGGGTCGCGACGACGACCGGCTTGCCGGCGGCCCGCGCCTTGGCGGTCAGGCGCTTCTGGATGCCGGGCACGGTTTCCAGCGGCAGCTCGACGCCGAGGTCGCCGCGCGCGACCATGATCGCATCGGATTCCGCCAGGATGGCGTCGATATCCTCGACCGCCGAAGGTTTCTCGATCTTGGCGATGATGCCGGCGCGGCCCTGCACGATGGCCTTCAGCTCGCGCACGTCCTCGGGGCGCTGGACGAAGGACAGGGCGATCCAGTCGACGCCGATCTCCAGCGCGAAATCGAGATCGCGCAGATCCTTCGGCGTCATCGCGGCCAGCGGCAGGATGGCGTTGGGAACATTCACGCCCTTGCGGTCGGACAGGCGCCGGCCCTCGATGACCCGGGCGAGGGCGCTGGTCTTGTCCGTCTCCTCGATCACCAGGCGGATGCGGCCGTCGTCCAGCAGCAATTCGGTGCCCGGCGCCATGGCGGCGAAAATCTCGGGGTGGGGCAGGCAGACCCGGCGGGCATCGCCCGGGGTCTCGTCCATGTCGAGCCGGATGCGGTGGCCGGGGGCGATGTCGATCGCACCCTCGGCGAAGCGCCCGATGCGCAGCTTCGGCCCCTGCAGGTCGGCGAGAATGCCGATCGGCCGGCCCAGTTCCGCCTCGACCGCGCGGATCGCGGCATGGCGGGCGCGGGCATCCTCATGGGCGCCATGGCTCATGTTCAGGCGAAAGACGTCGGCGCCGGCTTCGGCGAGGGCCTTGATGGTGGCCTTGTCGGAAGAGGCGGGGCCGAGGGTGGCGATGATGCGCGCGCGGCGGTTGCGATATTCGGTCATGGCCGCACGTTAGCGCCGCTCCGGCGGCATTGCCATGGCGAAACAATGGCGATCAGGTGACCGTGATCACCCGGAAATCGTTGACGTTGGTCCGGGTCGGCCCGGTCACCACCAGGTCGCCGAGCGCGGCGAAGAAATCCCGCGACCGATGGGCCGCCAGCATGGAGGCGGTGTCGAGGCCAAGGGCGGCGGCGCGCGCCAGTGTCGTCTCGTCGATGCGGGCACCGGCGTCGTCGCTGCCGCCGTCGATGCCATCGGTATCGCAGGCGAGGGCGGCAATGCCGGGCGTGCCGCCGAGGGCGAGGGCGAGGCCCATCAGATATTCCTTGCTGGGGCCGCCCGCGCCGTCGCCCGTGACGGTGACGGTCAATTCCCCGCCCGAGAGGATGGCGGTCGGCGCGCTGCCCGCGAGGCTCAGGGCCAGCAGGGCATGGGCGGCGCCGACTTGCCGCGCCTCGCCCTCGATCCGGTGACCAAGCTCGATCACCCGCCAGCCGGCCGCCCTCGCCGTGGCGGCGGCGGCGGCCAGGGCGTCGGCCGGCCGCAGCACGAGGGCCGGCGTCAGGGCGCCGAAGCGGGGATCGCCGGGCTTTGGGGTCTCGGACGCGGGATCCGCCAGCCAGGCCTTGATACTGTCCGGCACCGCGATCGACCAGCGACCCAGAATCGCCTGGGCCTCTTCCCGCGTCGACGGGTCGGGCAGGGTGGGGCCGGAGGCGATGATGGCGGGGTCATCCCCCGGCACGTCCGAGACCATCAGCGTGTGGACGGGCGCCGGTGCCGCCGCGAGGGCCAGCCGCCCGCCCTTGATGGCCGAGAGATGCTTGCGCACGACATTGATCTCGCCGATCGGCGTGCCGGCCCGCAACAGGGCGCGGGTCACCGCCTGCTTGTCGGCCAGGGCGATCCCCGGCGCCGGCAGGGCGAGAAGCGCGGAGCCGCCGCCCGAGACGAGGGCGATGACGAGATCGTCGGGACCAAGGCCCCTGACGGCGGCGAGGATGCGCCGGGCGGCGACCTCGCCCGCCGCGTCGGGCACCGGATGGCCGGCCTCGATCACCTCGATCCGGCCGGCCGGCAGGCCATGACCGACCCGGGTGACGACCAGGCCGTCCAGCGGGCCGGGCCAGGCGGTGTCGAGCGCGGCGGCCATGGCGGCGGTGGCCTTGCCGGCGCCGACGACGACGGTACGGCCCCGGGGCACCGGCGGCAGATGGCGCAGGGTCGCCGCCCCGGCATCGGCGGCGGCCAGGGCGGCGGCGAACATCAGGTGACGGGGGTCGTCGCCGGCCATGCTCAGCTGCCTCGCCGCGCGACGAAAATCCCGAACAGGATCAGGGCGCCGCCCAGTGCCTGCCACGGCCCCAGCGCCTCGCCCAGCAGCACCCAGCCGAGGATGGCGGCCGACAGCGGCTCGATCAGGATGACGAGGGACGAAAAACCCGCCGGCAGGTGGCCGAAGGCTTCGGCGATCAGGCCCTGTCCCAGGGCCTGGCTGATCCAGGCGAGGCCCAGCAGGACAAGGAAACCCTCGAGACTCGTCGGCAGGATCGATTCGCCCGTGACGAGGGCAAGGGGCAGCAGGGCGGCGGCGGTGACGACGCTCGACCAGAGCATCAGCCGGGGCGCGTCGAGACGCTCGCGCAGGTCCTTCACGGCGAGAAGATAGGTGCCGAAAAAGAACGCGGTGACGAGGGCGAGGCCGTCGCCCGCGGCATTCTGCGTTCCGATCGAGAAACTCTCGCCGATCAGGCAGGCGGCGCCGGCCACGGTCAGGGCGAGACCGGCGAGGAACACGGGCCGGGGCCGGTCGCCGAACAGCAGCCAGGCGCCGAAGACGACGAAGACCGGGGCGAAATTGGCCAGCAGCGTCGAATTGGCGACGCTCGTCATGTGGATCGACCAGTGCCAGGAAAACAGGTCGCCGGTGAACAGCAGGCCCGCCAGGATCAGCCTGCGGCGCGAGCCGGGCGCCAGCGGGGGCGGCGGCGCCCCCCGGCGATGATCGGCGATCTTCATCCAGGCGTAATAGAGCGGCAGGGCGAGGGCGAGGCGCCAGAACGCGGTCGCCGTCGGGCCGAGTTCGGACAGGCGCACGAAGATCGGCGAGCCGCCGATGAAGGCGGCGCCGAGGGCGAGGGCGGGCAAGGCCCAGACGGGGGCCGGCCGGGGCAGGGCGGAGGCGGTCATGCCGTCTTATAGCGGGCCGGCGGCGCCGCCGCATGTTCCTATTGGAAATTGCGGGCTTGTGCCGGGCGCCGGTCTCGTTAAACCTCTGCGCCGAAGATACGGCGCGCGGAAACCTCTGCGCCGAAGATCCGGCGCGGGTTCTGTTCCATCGCGTCCGGCGGGGAGAGTGGTGGTGACGACGGCCCTGTCGCCGGCAGCGGCGCCGGCTCTTGTCTGGTGCCTCAGCGAAGGCCACGCCGGGATGGAAACCCAGGTCGTCGGCCTCGCCGAGGCCCTCGGCCTGCCTTACGCGGTGAAGCGGGCGCGGGCGCGCCGGCCGTGGGACTGGCTGCCCGGCCGGCTCTGGCCCTGTCCCTTGAAGGCGCCGACGGCGGACAGCGACCCGCTGACCCCGCCCTGGCCCGATCTCGTGATCTCGACCGGCAATGTCGCGGCGCCCCTCGCCGTCGCCATCCGCAAGGCCAGCGGCGGGCGCACCCGCCTCGTCCATCTGCAGAATCCGAAGATGCCGCTCGGCCTGTTCGATGTCGTCGTCGCACCCCGCCACGACCGGCTGGCGGGGAGCAATGTCGTCGAGACCAGGGCCGGCCTGCACCGGGTCACCCTGGCGAAGATCGAGGCCGGCGCCGCGCAATGGCGCGACCGCCTCGCCCATATGCCCCGGCCGCTGATCGGTGTTCTTCTGGGCGGCTCCAACCGGCGTTATCGTCTCGATGCCCGCTCGGGGGCGGCGCTGGGCGCGGAACTGGCCGCCGCCGCCAGCGCCATCGGCGGCAGCCTCGCGGTGACGCCGTCGCGGCGCACCGGCCCCGCCGCCCTCGACGCGCTGCGCCAGGCGCTCGGCGACCGGCCGCGCTTCATCTGGGACGGCAAGGGCGACAATCCCTATTTCGGCCTGCTCGGCCTTGCCGATCACCTGGTGATCACGGCCGATTCGGTTTCGATGATCTCGGAAGCGCTGCTGACCGGCCGGCCCGTTCATGTCGCCCGACTGCCCGGCCGCTCGAAGCGCCTCGGCCGTTTCGTCGACGATCTCGTCGCCGATGGTTATGTGCGCTGGTTCGACGGCAGCTTCGGGCGCTGGACCTATGAGCCGCTGGACGAGATGCCGCGCATCGCGGCGGAGGTCAGGCGGCGCCTAGGCTGGTGAAGACATCGATCCGGTTCAGGGTCGCGTCCACGATCGTGTCATAGAGGTCGAGGCGGGCCGGCAGGTCCTCGGGCGATATCGGGCTCGGCCCGTCGAGGCGGATGGTCCGCGCGACGGTGGCGATGCCATTCGCCCCCATCTGGGCGGCCATGCCCTGGATGGTATGGGCGGCCTCGCGCAGACGGGCGGCGTCGCCCGCCAGCGCGGCGTCGCGCAGGACGGCGCCTTCCTTGACCAGGGTGACGCGGAACGAAGCGACCAACTCCCGGATCGCCTGGGCATCCATCACATCCGCCAGTTCGTCGATCATCGCGCGGTCGAAGCCGGGATCGGCGCGATTGAGGCCCCGCAGGGAAACCGGGACGGCGGCCGGGGCCGTTCCCTTCCGCGAGCCCCGCGCCGCGATCATCGTCCCGCTCTGATCGAGAAGGCGGCACAGGGTCTCGTCGAGGGCAAGCCAGTCGATCGGCTTGGTGTGCAGGGCGTCGACGCCGCTGCGGATATAGATTTCGATTTCTTCCGCCAGGGCGTCGGCGGTCAGGGCCACCACCGGACAGGTCGCGGCGACACCGTCGAGCGCCCGGATATGGGCAAGGGCGGTCGGCCCGTCCATCACCGGCATCCGCATGTCGAGAATGACGAGGTCATGCGGGTTGTTGCGCTGTTCCTCGACCGCCTGCCATCCGTTCTCGACCGTCGTCACCCGATAGCCGCGCCGGGTCAGCTGTTCCCGGATCAGGAAACGGTTGATCTCGTTGTCTTCGGCGACAAGGACACGGGCACCATTGTGCGGCGTCGCCGATGCCGGCGTGGGGGAAGTCACGGCGGATGCCGCGCGCGGCTGGCCCGGGGCCCGCTCGAGACGCACGGTGAACCAGAACCGGCTGCCGTTGCCGATGGCGCTGGTCAGGCCGATTTCGCCCCCCATGGCCTGAACCAGCCGGCGGCAGATCGCAAGGCCGAGCCCCGTGCCGCCATAACGCCGCGCGGTCGAGGCGTCGGCCTGGACGAAGGGCTCGAACAGATGGGACTGGGTGGCGCTGGATATGCCGACGCCGGAATCCTGTACCGAGAACAGGAGGTGGATGGGTCCCCCCATAGGCTTCTCGCCGAGGGTCCGAAGGCAGACCCGAAGACCGATCTCGCCGCCCTCGGTGAATTTGACCGCATTGCCCACGAGATTGGTCAGGACCTGTCGGATGCGGGTCGGATCGCCGGTCAGCCAGGTCGGCACATCGCGCTCGATCACCGTGGTCAGGCGGATGTTCTTCTGCTGGCAGCGGGCCTCGAACATGTCGGTCGTGTTTTCGAGGACGTCTTCAAGGCGGAAATCGACGGCCTCGATCTGCACGGCGCCCGCTTCGATCTTGGAAAAGTCGAGAATATCGTTCAGCACTTCGAGCAGGGCATTGGCCGATGTCGCCAGCACCTTGACGAGCTGGGCCTGACGGCCGGTCAGCGCGCTTTGCCGGAGCAGGTCGAGCGTGCCGATGACGCCGGTCATCGGCGTGCGAAGCTCGTGGCTCATCATGGCGAGGAAGCGGGATTTCGCCTCGCTGGCGTCCTGCGCGCGGTCCCGGGCCTGCCGAAGGTCGATCCGATTGCGCTCGATGTCGAGCAGGCGTTTGTAGAACGCATGGCCGCCGACGATCAGCACCGACAGCGCGGCGGCGAACATCGCGATGAACAGGGTCTGGCGCCGCCACCATTCGGCGGCGATATCCTGCTTCGAGGTGGTCAGCGTCAGGTCGAGGCCGAGGCGGGCGATCGGGGCCTCGCCGGCAAGGCGCGGATCGGCATTCGCGACGCCCTCGATTTCGGCGTCGGCCGCGGTGACGGTCATCGGCAGGGTGCCGCCGATGATGAAACGATCCTTTCGGGTGCGGGCCATGATCTGGCCTTTGGAATCGAGTAGGGTGACGACGCTGGCCGGCCGGCGCAGGACGGTGCGGAAGGCCGCGACCATGTAGTCGGGATCGATCGCGCCGACCAGCAACTCCCCGGTCCGCAGCTGGTAGGCCGCGGTGATCAACGGCCGGCCACGGCGATCCTCCTGCACCGCGCCGACCGTGGCGGGGCCGATACCGGGCAGGGTCAGGGGCGCGCGCCAGGCCGGCTCGCGAAGCTGTTCCGGCAATCGGCCGCCCCGCTGGGCGGAGCCGAGCAATCGGCCCTCCGCCGTGTAGAGGCCGAGGTCGACCACCGCGGGGTTCACCCCCAGCAGGCGATGAAAGGCGGTGCCGATGGTCTCGGCGTCATCATGCGACTGACGCGCTTCCGTCAGTTCGCCCGCCGCGGCCATCAGGCTGCTCGTGAAGTCGAAGGTTCGGGCCGTCCAGTCGCCCAATATGGTGGCGCCCAGCCTGGTGCTCGCCGTGATCTCGCCAAGAAATGCCCGGCGGTCGAGCAGCAAATGGGTGCCGAACAGCAGGCCAAGAATGGCAATGAGAGCCGACAGCCGCCACATGATGACATGGGGCGGTGTTCTCGGGGTCCGCGGAGGAGGCGCAGCGGACGCAGTCATGGACGCTGGCGGGGCGGTTGCATGGCGGGATTTTCGCTGCCAAAAGTTAATCAACCCTATGCGCTTCACCGGAAAGGCGATCGACCATGGATGACGGAACCCGGATCGAACTGGAGGCGGCCGCCTTTCGCCGCCTCGTCGGGCATCTGCGCGAGCGGGTGGATGTCCAGAACATCGACCTGATGACTCTGGCGGGCTTCTGCCGCAACTGCCTGTCGAACTGGCTGAAGGAGGCCGCCGACGAGGCCGGTGTCGCCCTGAGCAAGGACGAGGCGCGGGCCGAAGTCTACGGCATGGCCTATGACGAGTGGAAAAAGCTGTACCAGCGCGAGGCGACGAAGGAACAGCTCGCCGCCTTCAACACAAAGTCAGAGGGTTAGCGAGCGCAATGCTGTGGCCAGGGGGCCGTCCACTCTCTAGTCTGGCGCCATGGCGATCATGATGCAGTCCCCGCGCGAAGACCTGGAACGGGAAAACCCGGCGACATCGCTGACCAAGGCGGCGGCTGGCGCGCCCCTGCGGCTCCACACCCTCGTCCTGTTGCGCTGGCTGGCGGTTGCCGGCCAGACCGGCGCGCTGTTCGTCGTGGCCGTGATCCTCGATTTTCCGCTGCCGATGGTGGCGATCTCGATTCCGATCGCGGCCTCCATCCTGCTGAACATCGTGCTTCAGGCGGTCTATCCGGCGGCCAAACGCCTGTCGGACCGGGAGGCCGGACTCTATCTCGCCTATGACATCCTGCAACTCGCCGCGCTGCTCTATCTGACCGGTGGGCTGCAGAATCCCTTCTCCTTCCTTATTCTGGTGCCGGTCACGATTTCGGCGACGATCCTCGAACTCGGGCTGACCATCGGCCTTGGCGCGCTGGCCTTCGCCTGCATCACCATGCTCTCGGTGCTGCATCTGCCGCTGCCCTGGCGGGGCCAGCCCTTCGACATCGATCCCATCTACATGATCGGCATCTGGGCCAGCCTCTCGCTCGGCATGGTCTTCATCGTCACCTATGCCTGGCGTGTCGCGGCGGAAGCGCGGCGCCTGTCCAGCGCCTTCGCCGCGACTCGGGATGCCCTCGCCCGGGAACAGCAGCTTTCCGCCCTGGGCACGCTGGCGGCGGCGGCGGCGCATGAACTCGGCACGCCACTGGCGACCATCGCCATCGTCGTCCGCGAACTGGCGGACGATCTGGCGGACAGCCCTCAGGCCGAGGATCTCGCCATCCTGCGCAGCCAGACCGCGCGCTGCCGCGAGATCCTGTCGCGCCTGTCCCGCCGGCCCGAGGACATGCGGGACGAGACCTTCTCCATCCTCGGCCTGACCGCCCTCGTCGAGGCGGCGGCGGAGCCTCATCTGCGGCGCCAGATCAATTTCCAGATCGAGGATGTCGGCGAGGGCGAGGAACCGCAGGTCCGGCGCAGCCCGGAAATCATCCACGGCCTTGGCAATCTGGTCGAAAACGCCATGCGTTTCGCCCGGGAACAGGTGGTGATCACCATCGACTGGGACGAGCGGGAAGTCGTGGTCGCCGTCAGTGATGATGGCCCCGGTTTCTCGGCGGAAATTCTCGAATCCCTGGGCGAGCCCTATGTGACGACGCGGAAGGGCGAGGGGCTTGGCCTTGGCGTTTTCATCGCCAAGACGCTGATCGAGCATTCGGGCGGGCGCATCGGCTTCTTCAATCGGGTCGGACGCGGCGCGGAGGTTGCGATTCGCTGGCCCCGGGGCATATTGGACATTGGCGGCTCCGGTCAGGCGACCGCCGCCGGCGACACTCGGAACGAGTGAGCACGGGAGACAGAATGACCATGGACACCACGCCTGCGCCCTCGAACGTCGACCCTAACCGCACGCTGCTGCTGGTCGACGACGATGATATCCTGCGCGAGCGCCTGGCCCGGGCGCTGGCCAAGCGCGGCTATGCTGTCACGACGGCGCCATCGGTCGCCGCCGGCATCAGCGCGGCGCGCAGCAATCCGCCGCGCTATGCCGTCTGCGACCTGCGTCTCGCGGATGGCAATGGCCTCGACGTCATCGCCGCGATCCGGGATATCAATCCCGATGCCCGCGTCGTCATGCTGACGGGTTACGGCAATATCGCGACGGCGGTTGCCGCGGTGAAGGCCGGCGCCGTCGATTACATGGCGAAGCCCGCCGATGCCGACGATATCGATGCCGCCCTGCAGGCCTCGGGCGACACGCGGCCCGAGCCGCCGGATCGGCCGATGTCGGCCGACCGGGTGCGCTGGGAACACATCAACCGCATCTATGAACTGTGCGAGCGCAATGTCTCGGAAACGGCGCGCCGGCTGAACATGCATCGCCGGACCCTGCAGCGTATCCTGGCCAAGCATTCGCCGCGCTGAACGGCGGACAGGCAAGGGCCGGGTCCCTCGGGGGAACCCGGCCCTTCCTTCCAACGGAAGAGGCGAGTCGAGTCCCGGCGTCAGCGGCCGTTACGCTCGCTGGACGGGTAGTCCGCGACGATCTCGAGATCGCCGAAACGATCGGTCTGGCCCGCGTTGGCGGTCGGCGCGTTCTGCACGACGATGCCGGGGCCGCCCATCGGGTCGTTATCGATGAGGGCGAGGGACAGGACGCTGCTCGGCGTCGCCTTCTGCGCGTAGGTGATGCCGGGACCGTAGCCGTCCCTGCCGCCGGACTGCTGCGCCGCGCTGGCGCCGGTCGAGGCGATGGCGGCGACCGAGAGGATGGCGAGGGCCGAGAAGATGTTACGGGTGTTCATGATAGTAACCTTTCTGATTACATAGGCGGGGACGTTCCCGCCGTGGCGGGACAGGCCCGCGTTCGGGGTTCGATGGTGTCAAGCCTGGCTGCGCGAGCCGCGCGTCTCTTACAAGGGCGTGAAAACGGGTATCGGTCGCTGGCGGCCGCCGCTGCGGGGAATGACCCAGGCGCGGTTGGCGGGTTGGAAGCCTCTGTCTGCGATCCTCGTCTTCATCTCGTCCTTGTCCTGAAGTTCGCCGGCCCCCGTGGCGAGGTTACAGGCCCGGCCAACGTCCAGCGCTTTCCCGTCATGCGGAAATGTCGGGGCTGCCCGATACCGCCCGATGTCGATCCGGCGCGAGGTCGATCAGCGATTGCCGCCTTCTCCCGTGCTCCGTAGAATCAGGCGATTGACGGGGGATGCCCATTGAAGACCGCGATGATTCTGGTCACGACGGCCGCGCTGCTGCTGGGCGGTTGCGCCTTCGACCTCGGCTATGGCTGGGGCACCGATCTCGATGCGCCGGTCGAGGCGGTCGAGGCGCCGCCCATGGTCAGGATCGCGCCGCATCCCGGCAAATATCTGCTGGTCCTGCGCGACGAGGCGCTGGCGACCCGGGTCCTGCCGTCCGATTACGACTGCAACGCCGAGGCCGTCACGCTCGACCTGCGCGAGGCTTTCGACCTGTCCATCCGGCGGGTGGTGGCGCCCACGGTCGAAGCCTACGAGATCGGCGCCGAGATGCTCGATCCCGCGGCGCTGCGGGCCGGGGGCTATGCCGGGCAGATCGTGGTGACGGCGGATCCGCCGGTCGCCGACCTGTCGTTCGAGCGGCGCTTCTGGTTCGACCGCAAGCATTTCGCCGAAATCTCGCATCATGCCTCGACCGCGCGGATCGACCTCTCGGCCGTCATCCATGTCCAATATGCCTCCGGCAAGGTGGTCGAGACCCGGGTCGCGGCCGAACGGCGCTATCGCAACCCCGATGGCTGGCAACTGGCGTGCGAGAACGCGACCCTGGCGCTATCGACGGTCGCGACCGACGGCTTGAGCGGCTTCATGCGCGAATTCGCCGGGCGGATGGTCGGGCTTTCGCGGGGCGACGAACATTGGTTGCCCTCGACGCAAGGGGGGCCGGCATCGCCGCTGGCCGCCATCCTGCGCGACCGGACCTTCGACCTGCATTCGGTCAATGGTGATCCGCGCCCAACTGTCGATTATTTCGATGGCAACTGGCGCTTCGTCCGGCTGGAGGGCCGCTGCGCCAAGGTCGGCCGCTGGTCGGTGAAGCGGGATTTCAGCGGCGAGGCCCTGTGCATCGAGGTGCCGGGCGCGGCGAAGAACTGCTACCGAGTCGGGGGCACGCCCGACCTGCCCGCCTATCACGCGCTGACCGGCGATGACGAGCGGCCGCTGACCGCGGCCTGGCGGGCGCGCGCCGGCAATGCCGAGGGCTTCCGCCTCGACGAGGATCGCTGCTTCGATCCCCTGCCGTATTGAGCGGGCAAAAGAAAGGGGCCGCCGGCTCGCGCCGACGGCCCTTTGCCAGAGGGTAAGCCCTTACGCGACCGCCTTGCCGAAGCTCTTACGGTTCTTGTTGATACCCTTCAGATATTCGATGCCTTCCTCGGCGATGGCGTCGCCCACGCTGTAGTCGCCCTCGGCCTTCAGCTGGACCATGTCGACATACTGCTCGTAGAACCACTTGGTGCGGTCGGTGATGATGCCGGCGTTCAGCAGCGTCTTGATCAGCACGCGGAAGATGTCGGTGCCGTCCTTCATGCGCTCGCGGCGCAGGTCGTCGGTCGCGGCTTCCAGCACGGCGGCCTGCACCCAGGCGGGATCGAGGCCGAGACGCTCGTAGATCCAGCCCTTCTGGTCGGGCGAGACCAGATTGAAGAACAGCGACTGGAAGCAGTTGAAGGCCCAGTCCTCGACCTTGTCGTGTTCTTCCTGGCTCAGCTTCGGCATGGTCCGGTCGGCCCAGATCTTCCCGAACTTGTGGTGGAAGGCCTCGTCGGTCATGACCAGCTGGGTGGTCTTCTTCAGAAGGGGATCGAAGGTCTTGGCGTGCAGCATGGCGAAGGCGCCCATGGCGAGACCCTCGACCAGCATCTGCATCCCGACCAGCTTCTTGTAGACTTCTTCCGCCAGCACGAGTTCGGTCAAAAGGTTGCCGAGGATCGGGCCGACCGGCGCCGGCTTGCCCCAGCGGGCCTGGATGTAGCGGGTGAAGGCGGTGACATGGCGCGCCTCTTCCCGGGCCTGATTGGCGGCATATTCCTGCGCGCCCGGATCGACCAGGATGTGGCACAGGCTGGCCGACAGGCCGAGCGCGCCCTGTTCGCCGTGCAGGATCGACGACAGCGACCAATGGGTGTTCATGTTGACGAGCTGGATCTTCTGCTTTTCGTCCAGCTTGTCGGCGACGGCCGACTGCAGCTCGACCATCAGGTCGAAGGGCAGCAGTGGCTGGTTTTCCATGTCGAAGGGCTGGGAGAAGTCGATATAGGCCGGATCGAGCGGGTCCCAGAAATGGTCATGGGTCGCGGTGATGATCTTGTCGAACGCGGTCGAGCGCTGGCCATAGCGATCGACGGCGATCATGGCGCCGAAGTCGTTGGGCCGGACCGTGTTGTAAGCCGGATCCTTCGTGATCTGGGAGACCAGAGCATTCATTCCATTACCCTCCCTTGGGATCCCCCGTGTTGTTTGGTGTCGGGGTGATCTGATTTTCTGTCAGACTAATTCGAGGGTGCAGATGTGGCAATGAAAAAGTGAACTGTCCTCACATTTTGGACGAATGTCAGTGTTCGGCGACGATCGTCGTCGCCCGGGGCAGGCGCATCAGGGGCACGAACAGCAGCACGAAGACAAAGACGCCGGCCATGATCAGCAGGACATCGGTGAAGGCCAGGACCGAAGCCTGTTGCTGCACGATCTGGCGCAGCATCGACAGGGCGCCCTTGTCGCCGTCGATGGTGCCGCCGGCGGATGTCGAGATATAGGTCGACAGGCCTTCCAGCTTCTCGGTCGCGGCCAGCCGGGCCGGATTCACCGCTTCCGACAGGCGCGAGACGTGAAGCGCCAGCCGGTCGGTCAGCAGGGTGTTGATGGCGGCGAGGCCGAAGGCGCCGCCCGTGTTGCGCATCAGATTGTAAAGCCCCGAGCCGTTCTTCATCTGGTCGATGCCGAGGGCGCCGAGGGCCAGCATGTTGGCCGGGATCATGCACATCATGATGCCGAAGCCACGCACCGCCTGGGGCAGCACGAAATCGGAAAAGCCGGATTCCGAGGTCAGGAAGGTGTTCAGGTAAACGCCGAGGGCGAAGAAGAACACGCCGATGCCCAGCACCACCCGCGCGTCGAGCTTGCGGGACAGGATGCCGGCGATCGGCGTCGCCAGGAACTGGCACAGACCCGTGACGGCCAGCACCGTGCCGATGTGATAGCTGTCGTAACCCGAGACCCGGGCGAGAAACAGCGGCAGCACATAGACCGAGCCATACATGCCGAAGCCGATCGAAAAGGCGATCAGGCAGCCGATGGCGAAATTGCGGTTGGAAAAGACCCGCAGGTCGATCACCGGCCGGGCATAGGTGAAGGAGCGCCAGAAGAACCAGCAGGCGCCGACGAGGGCGGCGGCGGTGAAGCCGACGATCGTGTCCGACTGGAACCAGTCGTCCTTGGCGCCTTCCTCGAGGACATATTGCATCGAGCCGAGGAAGACCGCGACGGCGAAGATGCCCTGAAGGTCGAAGCCCTTGAGCAGTTTCAGGTTCGGCCGGTCGATGTCCATCAGCGTCGCCGTCGTCAGGGTGACGAAGATGCCGGGGATGATGTTCAGCAGGAACAGCCAGTGCCAGGACAGGGCCGAGGTGATCCAGCCGCCCAGGGTCGGGCCGAGGGTCGGCCCCATGGTGGCGATCAGGCCCATCAGGATCGAGGCGCGGGGATTGTTGCGGCCGAGGACGAAGAAGGAGGTGGCGAAGACCGTCGGGATCATCGCGCCGCCGAGGAAACCCTGCAGCACGCGGAAGAAGATCATCGATTCGATCGACCACGAGAAGGCGCAGGCGAGCGAGGCGAGGGTGAAGCCGCCGCAGGAAATGACGAAGAGCCAGCGGGTGGAAATCACCTGCGACAGCCAGCCCGACAGCGGAATGATGACGACTTCGGCGATCAGATAGGACGATTGCACCCAGCCGATTTCGTCGGGCGCGGCGCCGAGGCCGGCCTGGATCTCGGACAGGGAGGAGGCGACGATCTGGATGTCGAGGATCGCCATGAACATGCCGACGACCATGACGAAGAAGCCGATCAGATGGCGCTTCTCCGGTCGCGGGTTGCCGGCTGCGTCCATGCGGATGGTCGTCGCCGCCTGGGCGGGCGGGGGCGCCGCGGGCGGCTGGACGGCGGCGGCGCTGCTGCTCGACATGGCGCCGGCCCTATTCGCCCTGGGCGATCGCGGCCGGGGCCGGAATATAGGCGCTGCGCGCGGGCTCGGCCGAGGTGTCGACGGTGACGACGACCGACAGGCCGGGAACCAGGCGGCCATGGGTCTCGGCCGCGTCGAGCACGATCTTCACCGGGATGCGCTGCACGACCTTGGTGAAGTTGCCGCTGGCGTTCTCGGGCGGCAGCAGGCTGAACAGCGCGCCGGAGGCCGGGCTGAAACTCTCGATCCTGCCGTGCAGGGTGATGCCGGGCATGGCGTCGACGGTGACCTCGACCGGCTGGCCGGGACCCATGGCCGCGAGCTGGGTTTCCTTGAAATTGGCGTCGATCCACAGGGCATCGACCGGCACGATCGACATCATGATGACGCCGGGCCGGACATATTGGCCGGCGACGACGCCCCGGTTGCCGACGACGCCGGCGGAAGGCGCCCGGATCACCGTGTCGGTCAGGTTGCGCTCGGCCAGGGCCTGCTGGGCCTTGGTGCGATCGAGCGTGGCGCGGGCTTCGAGCAGCCGGGCCTGCAGCACGGCGGTATCGGATTCGGCGATGGCGACATTGGCCTTGCCGCGGTCGAGCGCGGCGCGGGCCTTGGCGTCGTCGGCCCTGGCGGTCTCGACATTCTGGCGGGTGGCGAAATCGCTGTTGCCGAGCTTGCTCTGCCGGGCGAGGTCGCGGGCGGCGCGCTCGGCCTCGGCGGCGGCGCTGTCGGCATCGGCGCGTGCCGCGGCGATATGCGAGGCCTGCTGCGCCAGTTGCTGGCTCAGGGTCTCGACATCGGCGGCGGCGGCGGCGGTGGCGGCGCGGGCGGCGTCAGCCTCGGCCCTGTAGTTGGCGTCGTCGATGCGCAGCAGGATGTCGCCGGGGCGGACGGTCTGGTTGTCGGTCACCAGGACCTCGGCCACCGTGCCCTCGACCTTGGTGCTGATCGGGGCGATGTCGGCGGCGACATAGGCATCGTCGGTGCTGACCAGATGCCGCGTCATGTAGAGCCAGCCGAGGAAGCCGGCGGCGACCAGCGCCACGAGGCCCAGCAGGCCGAACTTCACATGCGCTTTCATGACATCAGCTCTCGCATTTTCGAAACTAGACTAAACGGTTCAGTTCAGTTGATATAACACCAACAAGGTTGGCGCACATCTCCCCAGTTCATGCATCATGCGCATGGCAGCTTATGGGCCGGCCGGGTGACAAGGTTTATCGATCATGATGTCCACGGCGAAATCCGCGGCGGCGACCGCTCCTTCCGATGAAGGCGAGGGCAGCGCCAGTCCTTCCGTCAAGCAGCGCCAGGTGATGGCGGCGGCGTCCGAACTGTTCATGGACCAGGGCTTCGCCGGCACCTCGATGGATGCGGTGGCGCGCAAGGCCGGCGTTTCAAAGGCGACGGTATACGCCCATTTCGCCTCCAAGGAAGATCTGTTCGAGGCGATGGTGGCGCAAGGTTCGGTCGAGCGTTTCGCCAGCCTGATGACGGCCGATCTCGATACCCTGGGGGTGGAGGCGGCGCTGTCGACCGTCGCCCATGAATTCATGGGCGTGCTGACCAGCCCGCAGTCGTTGAAGACCCTGCGCCTCGTGATGGCCGAGGCCGGACGGCGCCCGGATCTCGCCGCCCGTTTCTATCGCGCCGGGCCAGCCAAGGTGATGGCGGCCCTGACCGCCTATCTCGAACGGGCGCGGGCGCGCGGCGATCTCGACATCGAGGACCCGCGCATCGCGGCCGAACTCTTCTTCGGCATGATCCGCGGCGACCTGCACATTCGGCGAATGCTGGGGCTTGCCGACCAATTGCAAAGGACGGACATTTCCCGCCTCGCCGATACGGCGGTGGCGGTCTTTCTCAAGGCCCATCGCCCGGCGCAAGCCTGAGGGAGAGACAATGCCGAGCCGTGATTTCGACGCCGTCCTGTGGGATTTCGGCGGGGTCATCCTGTCGTCGCCGTTCGAGGCCTTCAACGCGCTGGAAGCGGCGCGCGGCCTGCCGGCCAACACGATCCGCCGGATCAACGCGGAAAATCCCGATGCGAACGCCTGGGCGAGGTTCGAGCGCAGCGAAATCGATCTCGACGGTTTCGACGAAGCCTTCGCCGCCGAGGCCCGCGCCCTTGGCCACGAGCTTCGCGGCCGCGATGTCGTCGCGGTCATCCATGGCGCGATAAGGCCGGAAATGGTCGAGGCGCTGCGCCGGGTGAAGCGGCATTACAAGACCGCCTGCCTGACCAACAACGTGAATGATTCGGGTGCGGGCGAGGTCTATGCCGCCGAGGTCGGCCAGGTGATGGCGGAATTCGGCGCCGTGATCGAAAGCCGGCGCGTGGGGGCCCGCAAGCCCGAGCCGCGCTTCTATGAAATGGCCTGCGAAATCGTCGGCGTCGATCCGCGCCGAGCGGTCTATCTCGATGATCTCGGCATCAACCTGAAGCCGGCGCGGGCCATGGGCATGACAACGATCAAGGTCGATGGCGCCGATCAGGCCCTGCGCGAGCTCGAGGCCATTCTCGACCTGCCGCTGCGCTGAGGTTCAGCCGGGCGCGGGTGTGCCTTCGCGGTGGCCGCGCGCCCTGGTCTCGGCCGCCGCCGTGATCGTGCGCCGCAGGGACTCGTCCGACGCCATCAGGCGCTCGAAGTCGCGGCGCGACAATTCCAGCATCTGGCAATAGCCGAGGGCGGTCACATCGGCGTTGCGCGGCTGATCGAACAACAGGGCCATCTCGCCGAAGAAGGCGCCGGAGCCGAGCCGGATCGGCGTGCCGCCGACCGAGACCTCGACCGCGCCGGACGAGATGAAATACATCCGGTCGCCGCGCTCGCCCCTCGACATGATCCGCTCGCCCGGCACCGCCAGATGCGGTTTCATCAGGGCGCCCACGGCGCCGCAGCGGGCGAGGCCGAGACCGGCGAAGATCGGCACGCGGTTGACCAGTTCGTCGCGCGACAGCCGAAGGTCAAGCCGGGGCGGACGGCTGATCAGTGCCCGCCGGCCTTCGAGGTCGCGCAGCAGGGCGTTCATCACCTCCTGCGAGATGACGCCTTCCTCCAGCATGTGGCGATAGGCGACGGTTTCCTGGCCCATGGCGGCCCGGGCGAGATAGCGCGCCTCGAGATCGGCGGCATAGTCGGGATATTGCAGTTTCAGCGCGTCGAGCCCGTCGGCGAGCCCCTTCTGGCGGAGTTCCAGCGTCTGCAGCAGCAGATCGCCGGCGGCGCGGCCGAACACCGGCGCCAGCGTGTGTTCGACATAGGTCTGGAGGTCGCGGAGCGCGGCCTGGGTGATCAGCAGCCGCTCCATCCGCGCTTCGAGAATGGTCGCCAGCGGCCGGTTCCAGCCAAAGCGGCGCTGCAGGAACAGGGCGATGCGGAAGGGCGGCGGAAAACGGGTGACCCGGGCGCAATCCTTCAGATATTCGGCCTGACCGCCGTCGCGCGCGGCATCGGCGAGGCCATTGGCCATGGTGGCGAGGGGCGCGGCCAGTTCGCGGCCGATCACCCGCTCCTCGAACATTTCGAGATAGCCCGCCTGTTCGCGCCGGGCGAGGGTGACGAGGGCGGCGCTGCCCACGTCCTCGCCGCAGCGCGCGCCCGTGTCGAGACTGGCGGCGACTTCAAGTTCGCCAAGGCGGCGCTCGTAATAGCCGGTGACCTGGCGGACCGCCGCATCGGTCAGCCGGTGGTTGCGGCCAACCTGTTCGGCATGGCCCTTGACCTCGGTCAGGCCGAGCGCCATCACCCGGTCGCGGGTGGCGATATCGGCGGGCGAGAGCTTGTCGAGGCCAAGGAGGCGGATCAGCGGCTTCAGGGTGAGGCCGTTCACCAGCAGGGTCCACAGCACGAAGGTGGTGGCAAGGACGCCGATGAAGCGCTTCATCTCGGGCGGCAGATCGGGATTCTCGGTCGCGGCCAGGGCAAGGGCGAGGGTGACGGCGCCGCGCAATCCGCCCCAGACGATCACCGCCTTGAAGCTCCAGGCCACCTTGCGGGCAAGGCCGGTCGCCGTGATCAGCGGCAGCATCCCGAAGATGACCAGCCCTCGCGCCGCCAGCGCCGAGCCGACGAGGACGAGCAGCAGGACGAAATCCGCGCCGGTCATGGTCGCCAGCGTCTTGGGGGCGAGCATGGCGGCGAGCACGAAGATCAGCGAATTGGCCCAGAAGCCCAGGGTCTGCCAGGAATGATGCAGGTGGCGCCAGTTCTCGGGCGCGATGCGCAGGCGGGCGACGGCGCCGAAGGTCAGGGCGAAGACGACGACGGCGACCACGCCCGAGGCATGAAGGTAGGTCTCGGGCACGATATAGGCGAGATAGGCGCCGCCCACGGTCAGGGTCAGTTCGGCGAGGCGATTGTCGCGGAGGTAAGGCACGACCATGGTGGCGAGCCAGCCGAAGGCGAAGCCGAGTGCAAGGCCGATCGCGAAATGCTCGAGGAACAGCCACAGCCCGTCCAGCCCGTCGAGGCTGGTGCCCCGGGTCAGGGCGCCCATCAGCATGGTGAAGAGGGTGATGGCCGCGGCATCGTTGAAGACGGATTCGCCCTCGACCAGCAGCGACAGGCGCCGCGGCGCGCCCAGGTCGCGGAAGATCGCGACGACGGCGGCGGGATCGGTGGTCGAGATGATGGAGGCCAGCAACAGGCAGGGGATCAGGCTGAAGGGGCTGGCATAGGACAGGGCGACGCCGACGGCGACCGTCGCCGCGACCACGGCGACCACGGCCAGCAGAAGCACGGGGAACAGATCGTCCAGCAATTCGCGGACATCGATGCCGAGCGACGCCTCGAACAGCAGCACGGGCAGGAACACGACCATGAAGACGACGGAACTCGACGTGAAGTCCCGCCACTCCAGCAGCATGTCGCCGATGGGGCCGCTGATCGCCGTCGCGGCCGCCGCCGAGGACAGGGCGCCGATGCCGATGCCGACCACGGCGAGGACGACGCTGTAGGGCACCGCCAGACGTTGGGCCAGCGCGGGCAGCACGCTGATCAGCGCAAGCAGGCCCGCGATCGCGAAGACAGTGCCGACAATCGTGCTCATGTTGGTGCCGTACCCCCATGACGGCTATAGCAGACGAATAGTCCGGGGAGGGTGACAGAGATCACGTCGCCTGCAAGTCCCAAAGCAGGGGCAGTTCCGTTGACGGCGCGCGGCCCGGCCCCGTAACATCCGCCGCGCTTGTCGGGGGGTATCGAGATGGCTTTGACACGGATATTCGGGATTGCCGCGCTGGCGGGGCTGGCGGCTCTGTCGGCCACCGCGCCGGTCCGTGCCGAAACAGACGATGCGGGGGCGGCTTCGGGGGCGACCTCCCGCCGCGCCAGCTTCACGCTCGTCATGGAGAACGACAAGCTGAACGGCACCGACGAATGGTACACGAGCGGCGTGAAGCTGATCTTCTCGAAGCCCGCGCCGGCGCCCGCTTTCGTCTTCGCCCCGCTGGTCGCGGCCAATTCGTGGATCTTCGGTCAGGCCGGCCGCAGCCGCTGGGAACTGGCGCTCGGCCAGAACATCTACGAGCCGGCGGATGAATCCCTGAACCCGCCGGACCCCAAGGACCGGCCCTATGCCGGCTGGCTCTATCTCTCGGCGCTGGCGGTATCCGAGAACCGCTATGCCCAGAACACGCTCGAGGTCCAGGCCGGCGTGGTCGGTCCCTCGGCTCTTGGCGAGCAGATCCAGGACATCACCCACAATCTGATCGGCTCGAACAAGTCGCAGGGCTGGGACGAGCAGCTGTCGGACGAGCCTGGCCTGCTGATCGGCCTGTCGCGGCGCTGGCGCACGCCGCCGCTGGAGCTGACCCGCAGCATCGGCATCGACCTTGTTCCGCATGTGAATGCCGCGATCGGCAACGTCCAGACCTATGCCGGCGCGGGCGCCCTGCTGCGCCTTGGCAACAAGCTCGATGCCGATTTCGGCCTGCCCCGGGTGCGGCCGGCGGGCAGCGCGCCGGTGCCGGTGATCCGCCGTGGCGCCGGCTGGTATGTCTTCACCGGGTTTGAAGGCTGGGCCAGCGCCCGCGACGTCTTCCTCGACGGCAACACGTTCGAGGATTCGCCCAATGTCGACAAGAAGACGCTGGTCGGCGAATTCAATGTCGGCTTCGTCGTCTATGCCATCGGCATGCGCTTCAACGCGACCTATGTGAAGCGGTCGGAGGAATTCGAGGCACAGCCGCACGCCTTCGAATATGGCAGCGCCGCGCTGACCTTCAACTTCTGACCCGGCGGATGGCGCAGGCTCCCGACCCGGTCGCCGCCCTCGCGCTCGCGCGGTCGCGCGACGGATCGCGGCCGGGGGCGCGGGGGGACGGGTATCGGCTTGCCCTCGTCATTGAAGGCGGCGGAATGCGCGGCGTCATCGCCGGTGGCATGGTCTCCGCGCTCGACCATCTTGGCCTCGTGCCGGCTTTCGACGCGGTCTATGGCACCTCGGCCGGGGCCTGCGCCGGCGCCTATCTGCTGGCGGGGCAGGCCCTGCGCGGCACGAGGATCTTCTACGAGGATATCAACAACGGCCGCTTTCTCAGTGTCGCCCGGGTGTTCCGGCGGCGGCCGGTGATGAATGTCGATTATCTGATCGATCACGTCATGACCGCGATCAAGCCGCTGGACACGGCGCGTCTGATGGCATCGGCCATTCCGCTCACCATGATGGCGACCAGGGTGGCCGATGCCGCGCCCGTGGCCCTGACCGGCTTTCGCCGCCATGGCGAGGTGATGCAGGCCCTGCGCGCCTCGACAAGGGTGCCGCTGCTGGGCGGGCCGCCGGTGGCGGGGCCGGGCGGGGCGATGCTGGTCGACGGGGCGCTTTCGGCGCCGGTCGCGACCGCGCTCGCCGAGGCGGAAGGGGCGACCCATGTTCTTGCCCTGATCACGAGGCCCGACGCGCAGCGTATCGCCGGCGGCGGCGGTGGCCCCATGCTGCGCCGCTTGCTGGCGCGGCGCCTGTCACCGGCGATCGCCGCCGCCTTCGCGACCCGGCCCGCGCGTTACGCCGCGCTGGGCCGACTGCTCGCCGCCGACAACCTGCCGGGCGGTGCCTGGCTGTCGGTGGTGACACCAGTGGGTGTGGGGGCCGGGGTCCGCCGGATGGAAAAGCGGCGCACGGCGCTGGTCGCGGGCGCGGCGGCCGGCTGGCGCGCGGTCATGGCCTGGGCCGGTCGGGCTGGTGAAATGGAATTCCCGGATCTTTCCGGTAAAGGCCACGGAGCGGGGAATGGCGATGAGTGAAGCGACCGCACCGCGTTCCCCCGGCGATCGCCGCATCCGGCGCCGGCGCGTGCTCTTCATCAGCGGCTTCGATCCGCGAGGGGCCCGGCACTACCACGAGCTTTGGCGCGGCGAGGCCGCCAAGGCCGCGGCATCAGCCAGCAACCGGACGGACTATGCCCTGGGTGGCCGCAAGTCGGCGGGCCCCTTGCTGGTCGAATGGACCATGACCGGCAAGAACCTGATCGACGGCCAGGATGTCGTGACCGAAAGCCGTTTCGGTTTCCTGCGCTGGGATGATGTCGCCCGGGTGATGTGGCCGAAGGCCGACTGGTCGTTTGTATTCGAGACGGCGCGCACGCTCCTCCGGGGCAGCTGGATCGGCTATTTCCGCCGCATCTACCGGGTGCGGCCGGTCTATCTGCTGACCATCATGCAGCCGGTCGCGATCCTGTCGCTGGTACTGCTCGGCCTGCCGCTGATCGCCTGCGCCGTGCTGGCGGCGATCCTCGCCTTCACGCCGCTGCCCGCCATCGCCGTTCTGGCCGGCATTCCGCTCGGACTGCTGGGCGTGCCCCGGGTCCTTGCCTTCATCGAGAGGACGGGCAGCGTGCTGTGGCGCGGCCAGCTCGTGAATTTCTACTGCCGGCAGATCTATCACGAGGCCGCGCCGCTCGAGACCCGGATGGATCAGATGGCCGATCTGATCGCGGACGAGGCGGCCAGGGGGGATTGCGACGAATTCCTCGTCATCGGTCACAGTGTCGGCACCACGGTCGCCATTTCGGCGCTGGGCCGCGCGCTTCGCCGCCGCCGGTCGGATTTCGATGGCTTGTCGCGTATCGGTTTCGTCACCCTTGGCGCCATGACGCCGCTTCTGGCGGTCGAGCCGCGCTGTACCTGGTTCCGGGACGAGATCGCGGCCATCGCGCTTGATCCCGCTGTGACCTGGATCGATGCCTGCGCCGGGGCCGATGTCGTGTGTTTCCCCATGGTCGATCCCCTGACGCTGGCGGGCCACGAGCGGGCGGCGGGGGAACGGGTCAGCCCGCTGTTGACCTCGCCCCGTTTCCACAAGCTGTTCGATGCCGATCGTTATGCCGTCCTGAAGCGTGATCTCGGCCTGATGCATACGCTCTACCTGATGGCGACCCAGCGGCAGGGCAGGTGCGACTTCTTCGCCCTTTGCGCCGGGCCGCTTGCCTTGGCCGATCGCTTCCCCGAAACTGCCCCGCGCAAGCGGAGATAGGGAAATGGCCGGTTTCAAGCCCCCGAAGCCCGAGCCCAAGCCGGGTGGGTTGCCGTTCTGGCGCGTGTTGCCGGCCTGGCTGCGCGACGGGTTGTCGGTGCTGTCGGACAAGGCCTACAGCATGAAGATGGGGCAGTTCCGGCTGCCCACGCGGCGTTTCTTCATGCTGAACGATCCGCCGCTGATCCGCCGGGTGCTGGTCGATCAGGCGGACAATTACCCGAAGAGCGATATTCTCTCCTTCATGCTGAAACGCCTGATGGGCGACAGTATCTTCACCTCGAACGGGGCGCTGTGGCGGCGCCAGCGGGCGATGCTGACCCCGGCTTTCGAAGCGACGCGGGTCAAGCTGGTCTTCGGTCAGATGCGGGATGCGACGCAGGCGATGATCGACCGGCTGGACCTCGTCGCCGATGGCAGCCCCCAGCCGATCGACATCGAAACGACCCATGTCACCGCCGACATCATCCTGCGCACGATTTTCAGCAAGACCCTGGCCCGCGACAAGGCCGAGCAGATCTTCACGGCCTTCAACCGCTTTCAGGAGATCGCCTACGGTCTCGGCATGTTGCGGGTGTTCCGGGTGCCGACGTTCTTCCATGTCCGCCGCAACCGCGAGGCGAACGCGACGGCGCGCGAGATTCGCGGCCTGCTGGAGCCCCTGATCCAGGAGCGACTGGACCTGATCGCCGCCGGCAAGACCCCGCCGGAACGCGATTTCCTCGCCGCCATGATCGAGGCCCGCGACCCCGGGAACAGCGAGCCTTTCGGCTTTCGCGAACTCTACGAACAGGTGGCGATGCTGTTCCTTGCCGGGCACGAGACCTCGGCCAGTGCCCTTGCCTGGACATTGTACCTGATCGCCAGCCAGCCCGATGTGCAGGAGCGCCTGCACGGGGAAATCCTTGGCGTCCTCGGGCCGGAGCGGGCGCCCGAACTGGGCGATCTCCGCGCCATGGATTACCTGCGCGATGTCTTCCGCGAATCGCTGCGGCTCTATCCGCCGGTCGCCTTCATCGCCCGTGAGCCCGCGACGACGGAATGCATGAGGGGCAAGACGGTGGGGCCCGGCTCGATCGTCTTCATCTCGCCCTGGATGCTGCACCGGAACCGCGATCATTGGGACGCGCCGGATGAATTCGACGCCGATCGTTTCAACACCGACAAGGGGATCGAGGCGGCGCGCTGCGCTTACCTGCCGTTCAGCATGGGGCCGCGCGTGTGTCTTGGCGCCGCCTTCGCCCAGCAGGAAGCGGCGCTGATCCTCGCCAGCCTTGTTCGCCGCTATCGCTTCGAGACGGTGCCGGGCCATGTGCCGAAGCCGGTCGCCCGCCTGACCCTGCGGTCGGAAAATGGCGTCATGCTGAGCCTGACCCGCCGGGATGCGCCGGCCGATTCCGCCGCCGCCGCCGAATGAGCCTCGGCGACGCGCTTCTCGTGGCGGGTGGCGGTATCGGACTTGCCGGCGCGCTGGTCGCGCTGTGGAGCGCCGACCTGATGCGCCGCCGGGTGCCGCCCCTGACGGAAGCGGTGGTCGCCGATGCCGTGGTCATCATCCCGGCCACCGGCGCGCTGCCCGGGCTGGAGCGCCTGATGGCGGCGCTGTCGGCGCAAAGCTGCCGGCCGAGGGCGGTGGTCTTCACCGTCGAATCGGTGGATGACCCGGCCCATGGCCGGATCGCGGCGCTGGCCGCGCCCCTTCCGGTTTCCGTCGTCGTCGCCGGCGAGACGGTCGCGGGCAGCCAGAAGTGCCGGAACCTCGCGGCGGCCCTGCGGCTTCACGGTGAAGACGCGCCCTTCATCGTCCTCGCCGATGCCGATATCGAGCCGCCGCGCGACTGGCTCGCCCATCTGCTGCGGCCCCTGGCGCGGGGTGCGGCCGATATCGTCACCGGCTATCGCTGGCCCGTGCCCGGTGATGCCGGTCTCGCCACCATCCTCGGCACCTGGGCCGATCGGGCGGTGGCGGGCCTGCCCAAGCCCAACCGGGGCTGGCTGACCTGGGGCGGCTCCCTCGCGCTGAAGCGCGACGTGGTGCGCACCCTCGATCTGCCGGCCCTGTTCGAGCGGGAAATCTCGGACGATCTGGCGCTGGCCGGCGCGGCGCGGCGGGCTGGGCTGAAGATCATCTTTCGCGGCGCCGTGCTGGTGCCGACGCCCTTCCGCCATTCGCTGGCCTCGCTGCTCGGCTTCGGGCGGCGGCAGTATCAGATGTTCCTGCTCTATCAGCCCTGGCTCTGGGCCTGGGCGGGGCTGACGCTGGCGCTCAATCTCTTCGGCTCGGTCAGCCTGTGGCTGCTGGCGCTGCGGGGCGGCTGGGGGCTGGTGGCTTTCGGCCTCGGGGCCGGCATTGTCGCCCTGGCGGACGGACAGCGCCGCCGTCTGGCCCGGCGCGCCGGGATCGCGTCAACGGGGCAGCGGATGGCGGAGCGGGCATCGCGCCTGTTGCCGCTGGTGCTGCCGCTGGTTCACGGCGTGAATCTGCTGGCATTCCTGCTCAGCCTGGATCGGCGCCGGGTGGTCTGGGGCCATTGCACCTATCGCCTGCGCGCGGGGCGGGTGGTCGCGATCGAACGGCGCGCTCCGCGCTGACGGCGGCCCTATTCTTCCTCGTTGAAACGGTTGGCGACGAGATCGCCGATCGCATCGAGCGCGGCATCCGCGTCGTGGCCGGCGGCGCTGACCTCGATGCAGGTGCCGATGGCGGCGGCCAGCATCATCAGGCCCATGATCGAGGTGCCGGTGACGGTGGTGCCGTCCTTGGTGACCTTCACTTCGGCATCGAAGCGGCTGGCCGTGCTGACGAATTTGGCCGCGGCGCGGGCGTGGAGGCCGCGCTTGTTGCAGATCTTCAGCACCCTGGGATTGTCGCCTTCGCTCACGCCTGCTCCCCGGCGAGATGGGCTGACGCGACCGAGATATATTTCTTGCCGGCGTCCTGGGCGGCATTGACCGCTTCGGTCAGGGTCATCTTGGTGCGGACGCTGGCCAGCTTGATCAGCATGGGCAGGTTCACCCCGGCAATCACCTCGATGCCGGGACCGAGCACGGAAATGGCCAGATTGGAGGGCGTCCCGCCGAACATGTCGGTGAGAATGATGACCCCCTTGCCCCGATCAACGGCGGAGACGGCATCGACAATGTCGATCCGACGCCGTTCCATATCGTCCTCGGCGCCGATGCAGATCGCCCGCATCGCCTGTTGCGGCCCGACGACGTGTTCCGTCGCCGCTATGAACTCTTCAGCCAGGCGACCGTGAGTCACCAGCACCAGGCCGATTATGGCTCCATTCGACAAGACAACCTCAAGCGAACACCGTATCGCGATGTATGACGGTGACGCGATGACCGCTTTCGCGCAAGACCCCGCCGATGCGTTCGGCCATAAAGACCGAGCGATGGCGGCCGCCAGTACACCCAAAAGCGATGGTAAGATAGGATTTCCCCTCCCGGCGGTAGAGTGGGACGAGGAAGGTGAGCATACCCGAGACCCTTTCGTCGAATTCGGCGAAGGCGGGATCGGCCATGATATGGGCGCCGACCTCGGCATCCCTGCCGGTGCCGGGGCGCAGCGCGGGCACCCAATGGGGATTGGCGAGGAAGCGCACGTCGAAAACGAGATCCGCCTCGCGCGGCAGGCCCTTCTTGAACGAGAAGGACATGACCGAAACCGAAAGCCCGGCGTTGGCGTCGAGCGGGAACAGCCCGGCGATCAGGCGCTTCAGATCGTTGATGCTGAGCAGCGTGGTGTCGATCACCTCGTCCGCTTCGTCGCGGATATCGCTCATCAGGCGCTGTTCGAGGGCGATGCCATCGGCCACCGGCCGCTCCTCCGCCATGGGGTGGCGGCGACGGGTTTCGGTGTAGCGCTGGGCCAGGACCACTTCGGCGCAATCGAGAAAAAGCACCTGCAGTTCGAGATCGGGCCGCGCCCGCAGTGATTCGACCCGGCGCAGGAATTGCTCGGCGACGAAACCCCGGCTGCGGATGTCGACATTGATGGCGACGCCGCGCGCCGGATGCTCGGCCCCGGGCGACAGAAGGGCGGACAGGAAGGTCAGGGGCAGATTGTCGATCGTCTCATAGCCGAGATCCTCGAGCGCCTTCATCGCCGTCGCCTTGCCGGCGCCGGACAGGCCGGTGACCAGGATGACCGGCAGCGCGCCGGGGCGCCTGTCGCTCCCGGCAATTTCGAGTCCCAGGGGGGATTCGTTCATCGTCTGACCTCGAGTGTGCCGCCGACGAGGGCAAGGGCCATCTCCAGCTTGATCGGCGCCGATTGTTCGAAGGGATTAAGCGCGATCCGTGACAGGCTGATGTCGGCGATGCTCACCCGTTCGTCGGCCGGCAGGCGCGGGATATCGCCGACGGGAAACAGATCGGCGACGAGGGCGAGGGGGATCTGGCGCGCGGCCGGCATGTTGACGAGGCCAAGGCCCCGCACCTCGAGCAGACCGTGGATCGCCGCCGGGCAACGGGCGATGAGCTCGCTGGCCTCGACTGTCACCTCGACCTGATCGTCGGCGACGAGCCAGGCCCCGCGATCGACGAGACGCAGGGCAAGATCCGACTTGCCGGCGCCGGATGGGCCACGCAACAGGACGCCGCGCGGGCCGAGAGCGACGCAGGTGGCATGAAGCAGCAGGGGTACGAAAGCCGGCATGGCGGCAAATTGCGCTGCCCGCACCGCCTCGTCAATCGATGTCGGAGGCGAGAGGTCGGTTGCCGCGGCGGGGTTTCTCGATGAGGGCGGGCAGGCGCACGGTGAAACAGGCGCCCGCCGCCGTGTCGGCGGTGCCGGGGCGGTTGCTGGCGGTAATGCTTCCGTCGTGGCCTTCGACGATCTGACGCACGATGGCGAGACCAAGGCCCGAATGACTGCCGATCTGCTCGTTCGGACGTTCGGTATAGAATCGCTCGAAGATGCGGGTCAGGGCTTCGTCGGGAATGCCCGGCCCGTCGTCCTCGACCCGTGCCACCAGGTCGCGGCCATCCCGGACCAGGGCGACGCGGACCTTGCCGCCTTCGGGTGAAAAGGAAATCGCATTGTCGATCAGATTGCGGAACACCCGGCCCAGCTGTTCCGCGGCGCCGAAGACGGCAAGATCGCGGGCCTCGGTGGCGACGGTCAGCTCGAAGGCTGGTCCGCCTTCGCGCTTCAGGTCGGTGTACGTGTCGATAATGCCCTTCAGCAGGCCGTCGAGGGCGACGGGTCGGCGCCGGTCGCGCGCCATTTCGGCATCGAGGCGCGAGGCGTCCGATATTTCGGAAATCAGCTTGTCGAGGCGGCGGACATCGATCTCGATGATCTCGGTCAGGCGCTGGCGGGCATGGGCATCCCTGGTCAGGCCCCAGGCCTCGACCGCGCTGCGGATCGACGACAGCGGGTTCTTCAACTCGTGGGCGACATCGGCGGCGAAGGATTCGATGGCGTCGATCCGGCCGTAGAGCGCTTCGGTCATCGATTGCAGGGCCAGGGACAGATCGCCGATCTCGTCGCGGCGGCGGCTGAAATTGGGGATCGCGACTCGCTCGCCCCGTCCGGCCTTCACCTGTTCGGCGGCCTCGGCCAGTTGGTGCACCGGGCTCGCAATGGTGCGCGCCAGGAAGATCGACAGCAGCACGGTAACGGCGAGGGCGAAGGCGAAGACTTCGAGAATGGCGAGGCGCTCGGCCCGGATCGCCTGGTCGATGTCGCGCGCCTCGACCGAGAGGACGAGGGCGCCCAGCACCTTGCGGAAGCGGACGACGGGAATGGCGACGGAAATATGGGGCGCGCCATCGGCCGTCATGCGCTCGATCGCGCCCGTGTTGCCGGCGAGGGCGGCGGCGGCCTCCGGATAGTCGCGGGCCTGCTGCAGCGGATAATCGACATAGAGCGAGCGCGGCCGGGCCACCGGCAGCAAGGGCTCCAGCAGATCGTAAAGGAATTCGACGACCCCGGGGCCGTCGTCCGGCGGCGGCAGCTCGACCCGCGATACCTGGGCCCCGGGGCGCAGGTCGTTGGTGTCGGCGACCAGCTGGCCGTCGTTGTTGAACAGGCGGGCGCGCGTCGCCGTCGGATCGGTCAGGCGCAGCAGGAGGGCGCGGGCCGGCAGGATGTCGAGATCGGTCGCCTCCGGACCCGAGGAGGCGGCAAGGCCCAGAGCCCCTGCGATGATCTCGCCCTGGGTCAGCAGGGAATCGGCGCGCTGGGTGACGAGACTCGACCGAAACTGGTCGAGATAGAGCACCCCGCCGACCAGAACGGCGAGGGCGACGACATTGACCGCCAGGATCCGGCGGGTCAGCGACGAGAAGGGGCCGCGCCCGCGGGTGTGCCGGCGAACGGGCGCCGCTGCGGACATGGCGTCGGACCTAGACCTCGTCAAACTTGTAGCCGATGCCGTAGAGCGTCTCGATCGAGCCGAAGTCCGGATCGACGGTCTTGAACTTCTTGCGCAGGCGCTTGATGTGGCTGTCGATCGTGCGGTCGTCGACATAGACCTGATCGTCATAGGCCGCGTCCATCAGCTGGTCGCGGCTCTTCACATGGCCGGGCCGCTGGGCGAGGGCCTGGAGGATCAGGAATTCCGTCACGGTGAGCGTGACCTGCTGGCCATCCCAGGTGCAGGCATGGCGCAACGGATCGAGGGTCAGGCGGCCGCGCACCATCAGGGGCTCGGGCCTTGCATCGTCGCCCTCGCCGACGGCCTCGGCCCGGCGCAGCAGGGCCTTGATCCGCTCGATCAGCAGGCGCTGGGAGAAGGGCTTGCGGATATAATCGTCGGCGCCCATGCGCAGGCCCAGCACCTCGTCCAGCTCGTCGTCCTTCGACGTCAGGAAGATGACCGGCAGGCTGGAGGCCTGGCGCAGCCGGCGCAGCACTTCCATCCCGTCCATGCGCGGCATCTTGATGTCGAGCACGGCGAGGTCGGGCGGCGAGCGGCCGAAGGCGGCCAGCGCCGTCGCGCCATCGGTATAGGTCTCGACCGCGAAACCCTCGGCCTCGAGGCCGATCGATACCGACGTCAGGATATTGCGGTCGTCATCGACGAGGGCGATCTTCGGAGTGGTCTTCATGCCGGGTCCTTGGTCCTGCCGCCGGGATAGGAGTCGCGGGTGCGGCCTATCCCGTCGCACGGAATTGGGCGGTAATTTTGGCAAGGATGCGGCGAATATGCCATCACCCTCTGGCGACGGGCCGCGACGCCGGCCGTCCGGAAGGCAGGAGAGCCTGAAAATGACCGAAGCCAGTCCCGCCGATACCGCCCGCGATCTCGTCCGTCGCACGCCGACCGCGTCGCTCGGCGTGCTACTGCCGGGGGGTGGCCCCTATGTCTCGCTGGTGCTGACCGCGACCGACCATGCCGGCCGGCCGCTGATCTTCATCTCGGGCCTTGCCGAACACACCAGGGCCCTGCTGGCCGATGGTCGGGCGTCGCTTCTGTTCGACGGCACGGTCGGGCGGATCGCCCGGCTGACCGGGGCGCGGGTCAGCCTCGTCGGGCGGATGAGCCGGATCGACGACGAGCGCCTGAAGGATCGGTTCATCGCCCGCCATGCCGAGGCGGCCATGTATCGCGATTTTCCCGATTTCAGCCTGTGGCGGATGGCGCCGGAGCGAGCCCATCTCGTGGCGGGCTTTGGCCGCATCCACTGGATCCCGGCGGCCGATGTCCTGTTCGATGATGCGCCTTGCGCGGTCCTCGCCGAAGCCGAGGCCGAGATCGTCGCCCATATGAACGCCGATCATGCCGATGCGGTCGCGCTCTACGCGACGGCGCTGCTGGGCCTGCCTGCGGCAGAATGGCGCATGACGGGACTCGACCCCGAGGGAGCCGATCTCGCGGCACCGGATGGCGGTCGCGGCCGGATTTTCTTTGATCGGGCCGTGGCAAACGCAACCGAGGCGCGTATTGCGCTGGTGGATTTGGTGCGCCGGGCACGAGTTTCGGAAAATCCTGTATGAAATGTCACAAACCGGGGAGAAGTGGACAGTTGCGGACCCGGGCGGCGGAATCTATTTTCCGCCCGTCATGCAACCGAAATAGATGGCGCGTGTTTGTTCGTCGTCTTCGATCACCCGCAGCGGGGTCGTCATCCCGCGCTGAAAAACCTTGCGGAGAAGTCCATTGCGCCAAATTGGCACCCATGTTTCGAAACACGGCCTTGAGCTCCAGGGTATCCGCAACGTCGCCGCGGCCTACTGGAACCTGGGCGCCCCCGCCCTCTACGAGGAGGCCATCCGCCGCAAGGAGGGCGTCGTCGCCGAAGGCGGTCCGCTGGTGGTCAAGACCGGCCAGCACACCGGCCGCTCCGCCAGCGACAAGTTCACCGTGAAGGACGAGACCACCGCCGACAACGTGTGGTGGGGCAAGTCCAACGTCGCGATCGAGCCGGCGAAGGCCGCCGCGCTGCGCGAGAAGGTGAAGGCCTATCTCCAGAACAAGGAAATCTTCGTTCAGGATCTTTACGGCGGCGCCGACCCGGAAAATCGCGTGAAGGTCCGCGTGGTGACCGAATACGCCTGGCATTCGCTGTTCATCCGCAACCTGCTGGTCCGGCCGCTTGCCGGCGATCTCGAGGATTTCGTTCCCGAGTTCACCATCATCGACTGCCCGAACCTGCTGGCCGACCCGGCGGTGGACGGCACCAAGTCCGAGACCTTCATCGTCGTCGACTTCGCCGCGAAGACCATCGTCATCGGCGGCACGTCCTATGCCGGCGAAATGAAGAAGTCGGTCTTCACCATCCTGAACTACCTGCTGCCGGTGAAGGGCGTCATGCCCATGCACTGCTCGATCAACGTCGGCGAAGCGGGCGACTCGGCGATCTTCTTCGGCCTTTCGGGCACCGGCAAGACCACCCTCTCGGCCGATCCGGAACGTCAGCTCATCGGCGACGACGAGCATGGCTGGTCGGAAGACGGCGTGTTCAACATCGAGGGCGGCTGCTACGCCAAGATGATCCGTCTCTCGGAAACCGCCGAGCCGGAAATCTTCTCGACCACCCGGCGTTTCGGCACCGTGCTCGAGAACGTGGTGATCGATCCCGAGAC
>JAOZVS010000088.1 GCA_025869435.1 Zavarzinia sp. | reverse complement strand
CGAGAACATGCCCTTGCTGGGCTTCACCCCGACCAGATTGTTGAAGGAGGCCGGCACCCGGCCCGAACCCGCGGTATCGGTGCCGAGCGAGAAGGCGACGATGCCGGCGCCGACCGCGACGGCGGAGCCGGAGGACGAGCCGCCCGAGATATAATCCGCGTTGAACACCGAGCGCGGCGCGCCATAGGGCGAGCGCGTGCCGTTCAACCCGGTGGCGAACTGGTCGAGGTTGGTCTTGCCGACCGGAATGGCGCCGGCCGCGCGCAGGCGGGCGACCACCGTCGCATCCCGCGCCGGGCTATAGGCGAAGGCGGGGCAGGCGGCCGTGGTATCGAGCCCGGCGCAGTCGATATTGTCCTTCACCGCGAAGGGAATGCCCCACAGCGGCTTGTCCGGCGAGGGGCCGCCGGCATCGACCAGCGCCTTGGCCGCCGCGCGCAAGTCGTCGTCGGAAAAGCGGCTGATCCAGACTGCGTGGTCGGGCCAGGCCTTCAGCCGCTCGATCACCCCTTCGATCACGTCGACGGGGGTGAGCGTGCCGGCTTCATAGGCGGCGGCGAGCGCGCCGATGGTCAACATCTTGGGCAGCGTCATGGTCTTTCCCCCCTCAGGCCGCTTCAATCAGGGCGACGATCTGTCCCGCCTGCACGGTCCGTCCCGGTTGGCAGCGCAGTGCCGTGACCTTGCCGGCGACCGGACTCCTGATTTCCATTTCCATCTTCATTGATTCGACGATCACCACGATGTCGCCCGCGGCGACATTAGTGCCTTCCCCGGCAAGGATCTTCCAGACATTGCCGGTCACCTGCGCCTCGACCGGGGTCTGGCCCTCGGGCACGTCGTCGTCGGAAGCCGCGGGGCCGTCCTCGACCACGAAACTGTCGAGGCCCCGCGCCTTCCAGTCCTGCCGCTCCACCTCGAAGGCGGTCTGCTGGCGGGCCTTGGCCGCCTCGATCGCCGGCCTTTCGGCCGCGAGGAAGGCGGCATGCTGCGCATAATCGAAGGTCGTCTCCTCGATCCGCACCGGATAGCGGCCGTGGGGGAAGGCTTCGCGCGCCTCGATCAGTTCCTGCTCCGACACGGGGAAGAAGCGGATCTGGTCGAAGAAGCGCAGCAGCCAGGGATGGCCGGGCGTGAACACCGGCGTCGTCCGCCAGGCATTCCACATCTGCACCGTGCGGCCGAACAGCTGGTAACCGCCCGGCCCTTCCATGCCGTAGATGCACATATAGGCGCCGCCGATGCCGACGGCGTTTTCCGGCGTCCAGGTGCGGGCTGGATTATACTTCGTCGTCACCAGCCGGTGGCGCGGATCGACCGGGGTCGCGACCGGCGCGCCCAGATAGACATCGCCGAGGCCGAGCACGAGGTAGCTGGCGTCGAAGATGATGTTCTGCACGTCGTCGACGCTATCGAGACCGTTGATGCGGCGGATGAACTCGATGTTCGACGGGCACCAGGGCGCGTTCGGGCGCACCAGTTCCTGATATTTCCGCGCGGCAAGCTGGATCGACGGATCGTTCCACGACAGGGGCAGGTGGACGATGCGGCTCGGCACTTTCACCGCTTCCGCCGGGGGCAGGCCCGCCTCGATCTCGCGGAGAGCCGCCACCAGGGTCGCGGTTTTCAGCACGCGGCTGTCGTAATGGATCTGAAGCGAGCGGATGCCGGGAGTCAGGTCGATGATGGCCGGCAGTCTCGCCTCGCGCACCGCCTGCGCCAGCAGGTGGATGCGCAGGCGCAGCGCGATGTCGAGCACCATCGGGCCATATTCGACCAGCAGATAATCATCGCCCGCCCGGCGATAGACGACCGGCACCGGCCCGCCGTCCACCGTGCCGAGGATCGGGGTGCCGATATCCTTCGTCGTGATCACGGCGGGGGCGGCGATGCCGTGGGGCACGAAGCGCACCTTGTCGCCCGGTTTCAGCTGGCCGGCCTTCCACAATTCGTCGCGCGCGATCACCGCCGGGCAGACGAAACCGCCGAGGCTGGGGCCGTCCGGCCCGAGGATGATCGGCATGTCGCCGGTGAAGTCGATGGCGCCGATGGCATAGGCATTGTCGTGGATGTTGGAGGGGTGAAGCCCCGCCTCGCCGCCGTCGGCCCGCGCCCAGCGCGGCTTCGGCCCGATCAGGCGGACACCCGTGCGCGCCGAATTGAAATGAACCTCATAGGTCGCGGCGAAGAGATCGTCGATATCCGCGTCCTGGAAGAAGTCGGGCGCGCCATGGGGGCCGTAGTGGACACCGATGACCCAGTCGCGGGTAATCAACGGCTTCTCGTCCGCCGGCACGGGCTCACCCGCGGTCTCGGCCGCGATATGCAGCGTGTCACCCGCCTTGAGGACGCCGGTGGCATGGCCGCCGAACTGGCCGAGCGAGAAACATGCCCGCGCGCCGAGGAACTTCGGCCCGTCGATACCGCCCCGGACGGCGAGATAGGTGCGCTGCCCCGCGCCCTTGATCTGGCCAAGGCTGAGGGTCTGGCCGGCCTTCACCGGGATCGCGGTCAGCATGGGGACCGCCACGCCGTCGAGCGCCGCCGGCATCTCCGCCCCGGCGAGGGCGATCAGGGCATCGCCGTGAAATTTCAGCGTGGGACCGCTCAGGGTGCATTCCAGCCCGGCCGCGCCTTCGGCATTGCCGAGGATGCGGTTGGCCAGCCGGAACGACCGGTCGTCGAACGGGCCGGACGGCGGCACGCCGACATCCCACAGGCCGAGGCGGCCGGGCCAGTCCTGCACGCTGGTCTGCGCGCCGGCCACGATGACCTCAAGCGTCGGGGCGGTGAAGACGAACTGGCCAAGGGCGGCGGTCGAGACCTTGCCGCTGGCGAAGACGTCGCTGGCCGCGATGGCGCGAAGATAGGCGAGATTGGTCTCGATACCCCAGAGTTTCGTTTTCGCCAGGGCATCCGCGAGGGCGGCGATGGCCTCTGGCCGGTCCGCGCCGGTGACGATCACCTTGGCCAGCATGGGATCGTAGAAGGGCGTGACTTCCGTCCCCGTCGCCACCCAGGTATCGACCCGGATATCTTCGGGAAAGGCGACTTCGGTCAGGCGGCCGGTCTGCGGGCGGAAGTTGGCCTGCGGATTCTCGGCATAGAGCCGGACCTCGATGGCCGCGCCCTTCGGCACCAGCGAGGCTTGCGCCGGCAGCACCAATTCGCCCGCCGCCTGGCTGATCATCCATTCGACGAGGTCGACGCCGAAGACCGATTCCGTCACCGGATGTTCGACCTGGAGCCGCGTGTTCACCTCGAGGAAGGAGAAATCGCCGCGTGTAACGTCATAGATGAATTCGACCGTGCCGGCGGATTCATAGGCGACCGCCTTGCCCAGCGCCACCGCCGCCGCGTGCAGCCGGGCGCGCAATTCGGGCGTGAGGCCGGGCGCCGGCGTCTCTTCCACCACCTTCTGGTTCCGGCGCTGGAGCGAGCAGTCGCGCTCGCCCAGCGCAACGACGTTACCCTTGCCGTCACCGAAGATCTGCACCTCGACATGGCGGGCGGTCGCAACGAAACGCTCGATATAGACCCGCGCATCGCCGAAGGACGACGAGGCCATGCGCTGCACCGCCTCGAAACGGGCCTGCAATTCGGCCGCGTCGTGGCACAGCGACATGCCGATGCCGCCGCCGCCGGCCGTGCTTTTCAGCATGACCGGGTAGCCGATCTCATGGGCGGCGGCCAGCGCCTCCTCGGCCGACAGAAGGATGCCGGTCCCCGGCAGCAGGGGCACGCCCGCCGCCTCCGCCAGCGCCCGCGCTGTATGCTTCAGACCGAAGTCGCGTAAGTGTTCCGGCCGGGGGCCGATGAAACGGATGCCCCTGGCCGCCAGCGCCTCGGCGAAGCCGGCGTTTTCCGACAGGAAGCCATAGCCGGGATGAACCGCCTCGGCGCCCGTGTCGAGGCACGCCTGCACGATGGCCTCGGCCCGGAGATAGCTTTCCTTCGCGGGCGCCGGGCCGAGGCAGATCGCCTCGTCCGCCGCCAGCACGGGCAGGGTGAAACGGTCGGCCTCGGAATGCACCGCCACGGTGGCGATGCCCATCTTTTTGGCCGTCTTGATGACGCGCGCGGCGATCTCGCCCCGATTGGCGATCAGGATTTTCTTGAACATGGGAAGGTCACACCGCCTCCCCGTCCCAGATCAGCACGCGCACCGGCGTCGGATCGAAGCCGTTGCAGGGATTGTTCACCTGCGGGCAGTTGGAAATGACGCAGAGCACGTCCATTTCCGCCACCATGTCGACATGATCGCCCGGCGCCGAAATGCCGTCGACGATGGCGAGCTTGCCGTCGGTCTCGATCGGCACATTCATGAAGAAATTGATGTTCGGCACCACGTCGCGCTTGGTCATGCCCCATTTCGTCACTTCGACGACGAAATTCTCGCGGCAGGCGTGCATGTAACGGGTATGGTGGCCGAAGCGAACGGTATTCGCCTCGCAGGAACAGGCGCCGGCCGAGGTGTCGTGGCGGCCGCTGGTGTCGGCGGTGACGCTGAGCATGACGCGGCCCTCGTTCGAGATCAGGCGCGTGCCCTTGCCGACATAGGCCGACTTTTGCGTCAGCAGCGTGTCCTGCGCGCTGTAACGCTCGGAGAAATCGGCGGCGTTGTAGAACAGCGTGTCGACCGCCTGGCAACCTTCCAGATCGACGATGCGCAAGGTCTGGCCGCGCTTGACGACATGGGACCAGGGACGGGTCGCTGGGATGGTGAAGTCGTAGATCGCCTTCGCGGGATCGAGGGTCTCGGTCGCGGTGCAGATGATGGTCATGTCTTGGCCCTCCCGGCTCAGCGGGGCGCGAACAGGGGATCGGTATTCTCGAAGCCGCGCACGGCTTCGGCGGTCGCGGTGCGGCAGATGTCGTCCGCCGTGGGCACGGGTCCCCGCCAGATCACCGCCTCGACCGGCTTCGGCGCGAACACCGCCCCCGGGCTGAAGGGATGCGGGCAGTTGGAGACGGCGATCAGAAGATCCATCTCGGCACGCAATTCGACGAAATCGCCCGGTTTCACGGCGCCCTCTACCCAGGAAAAGCCGCCTTCCGCCGTCACCTGGACGGGGGAGAAGAAGCTGATCACCGGGGCGAGGTCGCGCTTGCCGAGACCGAATTTCGAGGCGGCGAGGCGCATGTTCTCGCCCGTGCTGCGCAAGGATGCGTCGCCATATTTGCCGGCGTTGGAGGCGGGGGTGGAGCCACCGACCACCGTGTCATGGGCGCCGCAGCTGTCCTCGACCACCGAGGCGAGGACGCGGCCCATGTCCGAGAACAGCACGCGGCCGCGCGGCAGGGCCGCCGTCCACTGCAGCTTCATCGTGTCGGCGGAATTGTAGCGCTCGCTGGTATCGTCGGCATTCCACATGAAGAAGGCAACGCCTTCCGTCGCTTCGGTATTGACCAGGCGGATGCGTTCCCCGCGCGAGACGCGCGCGGTCCAGTACCAGCCGCCGGGGATCACTTCCCGGTGACGCACCAGGCTCTCGTCGATGGCGGCTTCCTGCGCCGAGGTCAGCGGCGGCATGGCCTTGGGCGCGAGATTGTCGCCCGCGGCCTTCAATTCCAGGTAGCGCTGACGCAGGGCCTCGATCCGGGTGGTTTTTTCAGTCGTCGTCATGGCTCGGTTTCCCTCAAGCCGGAAGCGCCAGGTCGTCCCGGGCTTGCCCCTGATCCTGGGCCGGGTCGTCCCGGCCGGGGGCGGTGATGGATTTGGTCTCGTCGCGATGCGGGCTGGGCTGGCCGGCGATGCGGCGCGGCCAGACTTCGATATCGTCCTTGATCACGGCGCCGTAACGGTCGCCGTCGACGGGATCGAGGCGCGGCCGCTCGAAGGCGATCACCCGCGTGGCGAGGCCGAAGGCTTCCGACAGGTCATGGGTGACCATGACCACGGTGAGTTCCTCCTCGTTCCACAGACGGCGCATCAGGGCATGGATATCGCCGCGAATGCCGGGGTCGAGGGCACCGAAGGGCTCGTCGAGCAGCAGCACCTTGGGCTTGCGAATCAGGGTCTGGGCCAGGGCGAGGCGCTGCTGCATCCCGCCCGACAGTTGGGCCGGATATTTCTTCTCGTTGCCGCCGAGGCCGACGCAGTCGAGCATGGCGCGCGCTTCCTCGATCGCCTTGCGCCGTGCCGTGCCGAACAGGCGGGCGAAACAACCGCCCTTCTCGAATTCGAGGGCGAGCAGGACATTGCCGAGCACGGTCAGATGCGGGAAGACCGAATAGCGCTGGAACACCACGCCGCGCTCCGCCGTCGGCTCGCCGGCGATGGGCTTGCCGTCGATCAGGATCTCGCCCCGCGTCGGGCTTTCCTCGGACAGCAGCATGCGCAGGAAGGTCGTCTTGCCGCAGCCGGAGGGGCCGACCAGGGCGACGAAGGCGCGGGATTCGATTTCGAGGTTGATCCGCTCGAGCACCACGCGCTCGTCGTATTCCTTCCAGACGTTGCGGATGGAAATCGTCGTCATCACGCGGCCCTCGCGGCGGCGAACCACGGGAACAGGCGGTTCTGCAGTTTCTGGAGCCCGAAATCCATCAGGAAGGCCAACAAGGTGATCCAGGCGACATAGGGCAGGATCACATCCATGGCGAGATAGCGCCGGACGAGGAAGATGCGATAGCCGAGGCCGGATTCCGAGGCGATGGCTTCGGCCGCGATCAGGAACAGCCAGGCCGGCCCGAGCGAGAGGCGCAAGGAATCGAGCAGGCGCGGCAGGATCTGCGGCAACACCACCCGCTGGACGATGCCGAAGGTGGAGGCGCCCAGGGTCTGCGCCTTGATCAGTTGCTGGCGCGGCAATTCCTCGGTGCGCAAGGCGAGGTCGCGGATCATCACGGGGGCGAGGCCAATGATGATCAGGGTGATCTTCGACGGCTCGCCAAGGCCGAGCACGATGAACAGAATGGGCAGGATGGCGAGCGGCGGCACCATGGAGACGACCCCGACGAAGGAGCCGAGCAGGGCCTTCACATGGGGCAGCAAGCCGATGGCGACGCCGATGACGAGGCTGATCAGGGTCGAAATCGCCAGGGCAACGACCAGGCGGGCCAGGCTGGCCGCCGTATCGACCCACCACAGGATCTCGCCCGTCCGGCCATCGGGCGTGAAGGCCATGCGGTCGATCGTGGCGGCGAAGGTCGACAGGGCCGGCAGCAGCTTGTCCTGCGGATTATCCGCGAGACGAAGGGCCGAGCCGGTCAGATAGAGGATGGCCACCAGCACGAAGGGCAGCGCCCCCAGGAGGAGACGCACGCCGGAGCGGGGCTGACGATTGATCGCGCGCATCGGCTCGCCCCCTCAGACGCGGGAGGGTCGACAAGAGCGGCGACAGGAAGAGGACGAAGGGGCGGAAACGAGTGCCTTGAGTGCCATAGATACCAACTCCCGTTACTGGTCAGACCACGCTCGACCTGATTGGGGAATTGGCACGACCCGAGTGACGCCAATTCCTGGTCACCGAGGCCTCCCGGGCTTTTGTCCCGCCGTGCACCCGTCGGGATTTCTCCCCCGCCGGACGGCAGCTCTTGGACCTGCGCCGGGAAATCTCCCAGCCGGAACCCTAGCCGCCAAACTCTGTATGCAATTACAGCAAAGCCCGCGGAAAAGGGCAACCGGGTTTTTCCGCAGCGCGTCATTTTGTGGGGCCGAACTCGGAAACCCCTTCCGGGGCAAGATTCCGGCCTGCGCCGGAATGACCCGGTGGGGGAGCAGAAGCAGGAACCGCCCTCCAACGCGCCCTTCCACATCTTCGTCATTCCGGCGAAGGCCGGAATCTCACGACGGGAAGGCGTCCCATTTGTCGCCCCATCTGTAGCCGTTACTTACCAGCGACACGTAGGCGGAATGACTCAATCAGCGGCTTATCAATGTCCGAAATTTGCGCTGTCGTGATCGTTTGACCGTCAAGAACGGGAAAATCGAACGTCAATGTACCGTCACGATTTTCCTTGAGGTTAAACAGCCCCCCTGCATTCGGGCGCTTATAAAATACCCGGAAAGTTGTCTTATAGTCCTGATAACGGATATCGGAGATGGCAGCGTATTCCGTCTCGTCTTTGACCAGGAATGCCAGCCGGCGCAATGCGTATTGATAGGCAGCCATTTCCGCCTCGGTTGTCTCAATGCTGTCCACTGTCGCGACTGCGGCCTCAATCGGCGGAGATGGTGCCTCGTCGACCCTGATAACCGAACGATCCGCTAAGCCAACCCGGTTCAGGATTTCATTATCAATGACGGCGCCAAAGGCAATTCTTACAAGGTCTCGTGACTCGTCAACGATCTTGCTGGTTTTCTTGCCTTCATGGCCTGCACGATCGAGCAACAGGCGGACCAGTTCATCAGGAGGGGCATCTCGCCACGAGCGTAGAGATTTCATAAAGGACTGCAGCAGAAGCTTTCGCCGCGCTTCAGCACCTATGTTCTGAGGGTCGAATACGGATTTACGCAGATCAGCGATGCCACTCGCGACCGGTTGATCAATCTGGCCTTCCGCGATCTTGGCAAGGTCAAAGATCAGGAACGGAGCATCGTCCATCATGTTGGGTTCATCGCTGTCGGCGAAGCACTGCCAGACGATGCCGTTCGTAAGAATTCCGAGCTTGATGGTCCGAACAGCGTTGAAATATGACTTCAGTTGGCCGCGGTCATCGCGCATGGCCGATCCCGGCCCCTTGGCCTCGATACCGATCACGGCTTCACCCGCGCGCAGAATCGCATAGTCGACTTTGTTCTGATATTTTTCGGAGAAGTCGGCGTGATGCTCCGGAGCGACCTCGGAGGGATCAAAGACGTCATAACCCAGAAAGGCTAGAAACGGCAGGATTAGGCTTTGCTTTACAGCCTGTTCATTCGTGCAGGCCTCAGCGCGCTGAACCAGTGCCTTTGCCCTTTCAACAATCGTCCTTGAAAATTCGTCCATGACCTCGACGCTCCAGTTCTGCCCGCCTGGATTGAAGACTAGCAGATCCATCGACGCAAGGGAGTGGTCAAATCCTGGAAACGACTCAGGGGGACAATATGGCGGCTTTGACCATCATTCATTGTCATGTTTCATGATCGGCCTGGATCGCATGGCGCCCCTTCTTCTATAGCCTGCGCGTGGGCGACGAGACGGCGGGGCCTTGCACACGAGACCCGTCAAGCCCAAAGCCCCCACGCCGTGCGTCCGGCGCCGGGCGGGCTGCCCCGCCGGGCGCGCGCCCCGGCCGGATCCAGAATAAGGCCGGCGCCGGCA
>JAOZVS010000087.1 GCA_025869435.1 Zavarzinia sp. | reverse complement strand
CCACGGTCGCGGCCAGCGCCATGGTGCCGCCGGTCAATGCCTTGGACAGGGTAAGGATGTCGGGCACCACCCCCGCCGCCTCGCAGGCGAACATCGTGCCCGTGCGGCCGAAGCCGACGAAAATCTCGTCGAAGATCAGCAGGGCGCCGATCCGGTCGGCGGCGGCGCGAAGCCGGCGCAAGGTTTCGGCGTCGTGGAACTTCATGCCGCCCGCGCCCTGGACCAGTGGCTCGACCAGGATGCCGGCGATCTCGCCGCCATGGGCATCGAGGAAGGCATCCAATGCGGCGCTTTTTTCGTCGTCGACCGGCAGGTCGGCGATGAAATGGCGGGGCAGGAGGTCGGTGAAGAGGGAATGCATCCCCTCGTCCGGGTCGCAGACCGCCATCGTGCCGATGGTGTCGCCGTGATAGCCGTGGCGGAACGACAGGAACTTGCCCTTGCCGGTCACGCCCCGGTTCAGGAAATACTGGATCGCCATCTTCATAGCGATCTCGACCGAGACCGAACCCGAATCCGAGAAGAACACCCGCGACAGATCGCCGGGCAGCAGGGCGGCGAGGCGGCGAGCGAGGGTCAGCGCCGGCTCCTGCACCAGGCCGCCGAACATCACATGGGGCAATTGCTCCATCTGGCGGGCGGCGGCGGCGCGGATATGCGGGTGGTTATAGCCGTGGCAGGCGGTCCACCACGAGGCGATGCCGTCGATCAGCACCCGCCCGTCGGCGAGATGGATGCGCGTGCCTTCGGTGCGCGCCACCGGCAAGGGCGGCGTCACCGTCTTCATCTGGGTATAGGGCAGCCAGATGTGCCCGAACCCGGCTGTGTACCAGCCGGGGGCCTGTGCCGTCATCGCCTTACTCGGCGGCGCGAATGCTCGCGGCTTCGCAGGGGGCGGGCATCGGGCGGACGCCCAGCTTGTCGAACAGGCGCTGGTCCTTTTCTGCCGCCGGATTGTCGGTGGTCAGCAGCTTCGGCCCGATGAAGATCGAATTGGCGCCGGCCAGGAAGCACAGCGACTGCATCTCGTCCGACATATGCTCGCGCCCGGCCGAAAGCCGGATCATCGAGGCCGGCATCAGGATCTTGGCGACGGCGATGGTGCGGACGAAATCGAAGGGATCGAGATCGGCTTCCTCGCCGAGCTGGGTGCCTTCGACCTTGACCAGGAGGTTGATCGGCACGGATTCGGGATGGACCGGCAGGTTGGCCAGGGTCAGCAACAGGCCGGCGCGATCTTCCAGATCCTCGCCCATGCCGACAATGCCGCCGCAGCAGACATTGATGCCGGCGTCACGCACGTTGGACAGCGTGTCCAGCCGGTCCTGATAGGTCCGCGTGGTGATGATTTCCGGGTAGAACTCCGGCGAAGTGTCGAGATTGTGATTGTAATAGTCGAGACCGGCGTCCTTCAGGCGATGGGCCTGATCGGCGTCGAGCATCCCCAGCGTCACGCAGGTTTCCATCCCCATGGCCTTCACGCCGCGGATCATGTCGATCACCTGGTCGAGATCGCGATCCTTCGGGCTGCGCCAGGCGGCGCCCATGCAATAGCGGCTGGCGCCGGCTTCCTTGGCCAGCTTCGCTTCCTCGAGGACGGCGCCGACCGCCATCAGCTTGGAAGCCTTGAGGCCGGTGTCGAATTTCGACGACTGCGGGCAATAGCCGCAATCCTCGGGGCAGCCGCCGGTCTTGATCGACAGGAGGGTCGACATCTGCACTTCGTTCGGATCGAAGAAGCGGCGATGCGCCGTCTGCGCCTCGAACACCAGATCGGCGAAGGGCTTGTTGAACAGGGCCTCGACATCCTCGCGGCGCCAGTCGTGGCGCAGGCCGTCGGGACGGCCGGCAACGGCGGCGGCAAACGAAGGGGCGGGGGCGAATTCGGTCATGGGCGACCCTATCCTCGGCAGACGGCGAGACGATACGCCACGGGCGACGGCCCGCGTGTGCTGGCCGCAGACTATGCGGCTTTACGGCAAGGTCAAGAGCCGAGACCGGAAACAGGGTGTTCGCGAAAGGGTGCCGTGCGTGGAGGGGGATTGACCCCCGCCCGCATTGGGACCAATGTGCGCCGCCTTTCAGGACTAGTGTCGACCATGCGCTCTCTCGACGCCTTCGCCGCGGGCAAACTTGCAGAACTGGACGAACGTCACCAGCGCCGGACCCTCGTGCCCACGGCGCGGCTGGACGGGGCCTGGCTGGAACGCGGCGGCCAGCGCCTGGTCTCGTTTTCCTGCAATGATTACCTGAATTTCGCCAGCCATCCCCGGGTGAAGGCGGCGGCGATCCGCGCGGTCGAGCAGCATGGCGCCGGCGCCGGCGCCGCGCGCCTGGTCACCGGCAATCACCCGCTGATCGAAGAACTGGAGGCGCGCCTCGCCCGCCTGAAGGGGACCGAGGCCGCCTGCGTCTTCGGTTCGGGCTATCTGGCCAATCTCGGCATCATTCCCGTGCTGATCGGCCGGGACAGTCTCGTCATCGTCGACGAACTGGCCCACAACTGCATCAACGCGGGCGCGCATATGTCGCCCGGCCGCACCCTCACCTTCCGCCACAACGACCTCGGGCATCTGCGTGAGATCCTGGCGGCCGAGCGCGGCGGATATCCCCATGTCCTCGTCGTCACCGACGGCGTGTTCTCGATGGACGGCGACCTCGCCCCCCTGGCGGACATGGGCGCGCTTTGCGCCGAATATGACGCCTGGCTGATGGCGGACGACGCCCATGGCATCGGCGTGATCGGCGGCGGCCGGGGTTCGGTCCATGTCGGCAAGGAAGCCGCCGCCGTGCCCCTGCAGATGGGCACCTTGTCCAAGGCGATCGGCTCCTACGGCGCCTATCTCTGTGCCTCGAAGCCGGTGATCGACCTGATGAAGACCAGGGCGCGCACCGTTATCTATTCGACCGGCCTGCCGCCCGCCGCCGTTGGCGCCGCCATCGAAGCCCTGAACATCATCGAGACCGAGCCGGAAGTGGTCGCCCGCCCGGTCGAGAAGGCCCGGCGCTTCACCCGGGCGCTCAACCTCGCGCCCGCGGAAAGCCCGATCGTGCCGATCATCCTCGGCACCGAGATCAGGGCGCTGGAGGCCCAGCGCGTATTGGCCGAGGCGGGCTATCTCGTCTCCGCGATCCGGCCGCCGACCGTGCCCGCCGGCACCTCGCGCCTGCGCTTCGCCTTCTCCGGTGCGATCGAGGACGCGGATATCGACGCCGTCGCGGCCCTGCTGCGGGAGAAGATCCTGTGAGCCGGGGGCTGTTCGTCACCTCGAGCGGGACCGAGATCGGCAAGACCCTGGTCACCTGTGCCCTGGCCCATCAGCTGCGCGGCACCGATGCCCTGGTGCTGAAGCCCGTGGTCAGCGGTTATGAACCCGAGACCGCCGCCGGCAGCGACCCCGGCCTGATCCTGACAGCCCAGGGCAAGGCGGTGTCGGAAACGGCGATCGCGGCGATCGCGCCCTGGCGCTTCCGGACCCCGGTCGCCCCCGATGTCGCCGCCCGGCTGGAAGGCCGCGCCGTCACCGCCGCCGAAATCGCCGCCTTCTGCGCCAGCGCGGGCGCCGGCCGGGAGACTCTGATCGTCGAGGGCGCGGGCGGTCTGATGGCGCCGATCGCCGGGCGGGAGACCTTTCTCGACGTGCTGGCGATCACCCGCTGGCCGTCCCTGCTCGTCGTCGGCAGTTATCTCGGGACCCTGTCCCACACCTATACGGCGATCGAGACCCTGCGGGCGCGCGGCCTTCCCGTCGCCGGCATCGTCATGAGCGAGAGCGAGGGCGGCGGAAACGTCGCCGAACTGATCCGCTCGATCGCCTCATTCCTGCCGGAATTGCCCGTTTGTGTCGTGCCGCGACTGGCCGGCGCCGAGCCTTGGGCCAAGGTCCCAGATCTGACCCAATTTCTTGTGGACAAGTCATCATCTTGTGTGGCGCCAAAAGCGCCTGTCGAGATATAGTGGTTTTCGTTGCGGTCAAGACCGTTTTCTGGGGAGTGAGGACACGCCATGTCCTGGACCGATGAGCGTATCGCGACATTGCGCGATCTTTGGGAACAAGGCCTCAGCGCCAGCCAGATCGCCACGAAACTGGGCAACATCACCCGCAACGCCGTGATCGGCAAGGTGCACCGCCTGGGCCTGTCCGGCCGGCCGAGCCCCGTGCGCAGCGAGCGCCCGGCGAGCGCCGTCGTCGCGGCCGAGGCGCCGGTCGTCGCGACCGTGGTGCACAAGCCCGTGGCCGAGGCCCCGCGCCCCGCCGCGCCGGTCGCCCCCCGCCCGGTGCGCATCGTCAGCGGCGCGCCGTCCTCGTCGGACAGCGCCGTCGCGGCGGCGCCGTCCCAGCCCCGCATCCAGCCCGCGCGCCCCGCGCCGGCCACCGCCGCCCGGGCGTCGGAGCCGGAGCCGATGGTCCGCGCCACCCTGCTGTCGATCAACGACCGCATGTGCAAATGGCCGGTCGGTGACCCGGGCGACGCCGGTTTCCATTTCTGCGGCCGCCGCGCCCAGACCGGGATGCCCTATTGCCAGGACCACGCCCGCATCGCCTATCAGGCGGCGACACCCAAATCGCGCGAGAAGCGTGACCGGGATCGCGAGCGCGAACGCGAACGCCTGCTGCGCAGCCTGCTCTAGAACACCCCGCGTGGTTTTCTCCGGCAGGGAGAAGGAACGGGACCCGCGGGTCCCGTTTTCTTTTGCACCGCAGCTATAAAAATGCGTCCCTTAACCTCGTATTGAAGATCTCCGGGCAGGCTGGGGAGCATGTCCAAACCGATCGCCGAATCCGTCATCTCGCCGCGGCTGCGTCACCGTCTCGCCGAGATCGAGACCCTGGTCGCGCAGGACGGCGACAGCATCATGGTTTGCGAAGCCGGTGATCTGGCTTCGCCCTACCCCCGCATCGTCAGCGCCAACGAGCAGCAATGCCGGCTGACCGGCTATCCCCTGTCCGCCATGCTGGGCCAGACGCCGCGCCTGTTCCAGAGCGAGGAAACGAGCCCCGAGACGAAGGCCGAAATCCGTGCCGCCCTGGCCAACCGGCGCAAGATCCGCATCGAGATCCTGAACCGCTCGCGCGAGGGCGAGCGGTACTGGGTCGAGATGGATATCGTGCCGGTGATCGATCCCGACAGCGGCCTGTTGTTCTTCATTTCCTTCCAGCGCGACGTGACCCGCCGCAAACGCCTGGAGCAGGAGCACGTCGAAGCCCGGGCGCGGGCCGAGCGGGCCATGTCCGGCCGGGCGGATTTCATCGCCGCCGTGGTGCGCGAACTCGGCGGCTCGCTGAATGCGGCCCTCGGCAGTCTCGAATTGCTGGAGCGCGGGCCGGCGGGCGCCGAACAGCGCCCCCTGATCGCGGCCGCCATCCGCTCGGTGCGCGACACGGGCGATTTCCTCGCCTGGCTGCCGGATATCGCGCGGATCGATGCCGGCGCCTCGATCCCCGGCCCGGCCTCGGCCCTCGCCCTCGCCGACTTCCTCGACGAAATGCGCCTGCAGTTCATGGGCGACGCCAGCCGGCGCGGCCTCCATTTCGAAGCCTCGCTGGCGGCGGGCCTGCCGTCGTCGATCGAAATCGACATCCCCCATCTGCGCCAGCTCGTTTCCTGCCTGATCGAGCAGGCCCTGCGCCAGACCGCCAGCGGCGGCATCGCCCTGACCCTGGAAGGCGAAGCGGACCAGCTGTGCATCGACATCCACGACAGCGGCACGCCGGGTCCGGCCGACGCCCTGCTCCCCGCTCTCGCCGCGCGCATCGCCGCGACCCTGGGCGCGACGATCGAGAGCGGGACATCCGAAGGCGCCGGCTCCACCTGTCATGTCGCGCTGCCCTGTCCCGGAGTTTCCGCCACCGACCGGCGTCCGGCCGGCGAATGGCGCCAGGCCCTGCGCTCCGGCGCCCAGATGGCGCCCCCCGGTGTCGCGGCGCCCCCGTCCCCGATGGACAGGGCGGTCGCGCATCTGCGCGCATTGGTCGCCAGCGCCGACCCGCTGGAGCGCGCCACCCTCGCCCGCCAGTTGCAGGCTCTGGGCGCCAGGGTCGACATCGTCGCCAATGGCGCCCAGGCCCTGATCCTGGCGACATCGGAATCGCCCTATGATCTGATCCTGGCGGATTTGCACCTGCCCGTGGTCACCGGCGCCGATTTCGTGCGCGGCCTTCGCACCCATGAGGAAGCCCATGGCCTGCCCCGCGGCCATGTCGTCGGCATGGCGGAGCAGGCGGCGGGGCCGGCATCGGACGAAGCCCGCGTCGCCGGCATGGATCGCATGATGGCGAAGCCGCTCGCCCTCGGACAGCTGGTCGACCTTCTGTCGGGTGGCGCGGACGAAATGACGTCCACCCTGCCGCCGATCGATGTTCCGGCGCTGAAATCCCGGCTCGATCTGGTCGACGACCTCGATCTCGCCGCCGTGCTCGCGGTCGTCGCCGAAACCCTCGATCAGCTGGAAGCCGATCTCGCCGCCGCGGTCGACGCCCACGACGGCGACCGCGCGCTCGACAGTCTCCATGTCCTCGCCGGTGAAGCCAAGGACATCGAGGCCCGCCCCCTGCTGTCGGCCATCGGCCCCTGCCGCCTCGCGGTCGGCAACGGCGACTGGAATTTCGCCACCCGCACCTTCCACCGCCTCACCGACGAAATCGCCCGCCTGCGCCAGGCCATGGACGCGGTGCTGGGTCTGGGCTGACAGACCTTCTGGCGACGCCGGACGGATCGAGCCAGGCAGCGACATCCGAAGCGATGCGCTGTTGACGCAGATCAATGCCCTCACGACAGCAACGCTACATCCTTTCACAGTAATTCTTCCGGATTCCGAAAACGTCTGGAAGATAACTCTCAAGAAATTCCGCGCACTCTTGTGCTGAATCCGGGAATTTCAACCCATCCCCCGCGCATTTTCATGATGCCAAAACGATAACAATCGGAAGAACCAGAGAATGACGATCAAGTTCGGCACGAATGGCGCGGACACCATCAGTGGCACGAGCGGGGATGACCAACTCTATGGCTTTCCTGACGGCTCGCCCGATACCGATACCGGCGACGACCGCATTACCGGCGGCGCCGGGGACGACACGATCCAGGGCGGCGGCGGCAACGACACGCTGCTGGGCCAGACCGGCAGCGACACGATCCAGGGCGGCGAAGGCAACGACATCATCAATGGCGGCCCCGGCGGCGGCGGCGGTCTCGACCAGCTGTTCGGCGAAGGCGGTAACGACACGATCACCGGCGGTGACGACGACGACGTGATCAGCGGCGGTGATGGCGACGACACGATCTTCACCGGGGCGTCCAGCGGTAATTATTTCGGCTGGGACCGCGCCTATGGCGGTGATGGCAATGACACGATCACGGGCGGGGCCGGTGTTCAGTATCTGCACGGCATGGATGGCGAGGACTGGCTTTACGGCGGCGACGACAGCGATTCGCTCGATTCCGGCCTCGGCATCGCCCATCTCGACGGCGGCGCCGGCTTCGATGATGGCTTCGTCAACCGCTCCGACCTGACCACGGCGTTCGAGATCGATCTTTCCGCCGGGCCAGATGTCGTTGCGACGGCCAATGACGGCTCGACCATCACCGGCATCGAGCATCTGACGATCTTCACCGGTTCGGGCGATGATCGGATCATCGGCGGCCTCGAAGACGACGTCTTCGTCAGCGGCGATGGCGACGACTGGCTGGCGGGCGGCGCCGGGCAGGATTACTTCGAAGCCGGACACGGCGTCGACCGCCTCGACGGCGGCGCCGACGAAGATTGGGCGATGATCGATCGATCGGACCTGACCATCGGCATCACCCTCGATCTGACGCCAGGCACCAGCGTGACCGTGACCGCGAGCGACGGCACGCAGTTCGTCAATATCGAACATGTTTCCCTGTTGGGCACACAGGGTGCCGACCACATCACCGGCGGCGCGATCCTGAACATGGCGAGGGGTGAGGGCGGCGACGACATCCTGATCGGCGGCGCCGGGATGCAGGATCTCTATGGTGGCGATGGCGACGACACGCTGTCCAGCGGCGCCGATGGCGACTGGCTCGATGGCGGGGCCGGGGCTGACTCCATGTCCGGCGGCACCGGCGACGACGCCTATGGTGTCGACGATGTGGGCGACATCGTGAACGAGGCCGGCAATGCCGGCACCGACATCGTTTTCGCCACGCTGAACACCTATGTCCTGCCCCGGAATGTCGAGAATCTGACCTACACCGGCTTCTGGCAGCCGGGCGGCGGCGACTTCACCGGCACCGGCAACACGCTGGCCAACACGATCACCGGCGGCGACGGCGACGACCGCCTGTCGGGCGGGCGTGGCGCCGATACGCTGATCGGGCAATGGGGCGACGACACTTATGTCGTCGACAGTCTCGGCGACGTTATCGACGAAAGCAGCGGGGACGGCATCGACACGGTCGAAGCCACCGTGACCCACACGCTTGGCGCCGGGGTCGAGAATCTGATGCTGTTCGGCAGCGCCGCGACCACGGGCACCGGCAACGAGCTCGACAATGCGATGACCGGCAACAATGCCGCCAACCGGCTCTACGGGATGAGCGGCAATGACACGATCGGTGGCGGCAACGGCGACGACACGCTGAAGGGTGGCGAGGGCGACGACGCCCTGTCGGGCAATGGCGGCAATGACACGCTTCTGGGCGAGGCGGGCAACGACTCGCTGGACGGCGGCGCCGGCGACGACGACATGCGCGGCGGCCTCGGCGACGACATCTATGTCCTCGACAGTCTCGGCGACAAGGTGAGCGAGGCGGGTGGCGGCGGCACCGATACGATCCGCGCGGGCTTCGCCTACACGCTGGCCAACGGCTTCGAGAATCTGGTGATCACCACCAGCCAGGCGGTGGCCGGTACCGGCAATGGCGCGGCCAACGCGCTGACCGGCGGCAATGGCGGCAACGTCCTGTCGGGTCTTGGCGGCGACGACGTGATCGACGGCGGTGGCGGTGCCGACACGATCAATGGCGGCGCGGGTGCCGACACGCTGACCGGCGGCACCAGCAGCGATACCTTCGTCTTCGCCGCGGGCCAGGCGCAGGGCGACACGATCACCGATTTCGCCGGCAATGGCGCCTCGGTCGGCGACAAGATCCAGTTCAGCGGTTATGGCGCCGGCACATTCGTGCAGATCGACGCCACCCACTGGCAGGTGAATTCGGCCAATGGCACGATCCACGACATCATCACCTTCGCCAACATGGCGGCGGTGCACGCCAGCGATTACACCTTCGTGTAGGATGCCGTCGTGTAGGACGCCGTCAGGCCATGGGCGGGCTTACCCGCCCATGGCAGCCTTGGC
>JAOZVS010000086.1 GCA_025869435.1 Zavarzinia sp. | reverse complement strand
TCGCGCCGGCCCAAGGACGGCCGCTATGGCGAGAACCCGAACCGGCTGCAGCATTATTACCAGTTCCAGGTCATCCTGAAGCCGAGCCCGGACAATATCATCGACCTCTACCTCGGCTCTCTGAAGGCGCTCGGCATCGATGTCGACAATCACGACATCCGCTTCGTCGAGGACGATTGGGAAAGCCCGACGCTGGGCGCCTGGGGCCTCGGCTGGGAAGTCTGGTGCGACGGCATGGAGGTGACCCAGTTCACCTATTTCCAGCAGGTCGGCGGCATCGATGTCGATCCGGTCGCGGGCGAAATCACCTATGGTCTCGAACGTCTCGCCATGTATGTGCAGGGCGTGGAGCGGGTCTATGACCTCGACTGGAACGGCCGTGGCGTCACCTATGGCGACGTCTACCTCCAGGCCGAGAAGGAATTCTCCGCCTATAATTTCGAACATGCGAACACCGACGTGCTGTTCCAGCATTTTCGCGACGCGGAAGCGGAGTGCGCCGCGCTCCTTTCGAAGGCGCTGCCCCTGCCCGCCTATGACCAGTGCATGAAGGCCAGTCATCTGTTCAATCTGCTCGACGCCCGCGGGGTGATTTCCGTGACCGAACGCGCCGCCTATATCGGCCGGGTGCGCGCCCTCGCCAAGGGCTGCTGCGAAGCCTGGGTTGCTACTCAGGAGGCGAAGTGATGCCCGAGCTTCTGATCGAGATTCGCTCCGAGGAAATCCCCGCCCGGATGCAGGTGAAGGCCGCCGACGACCTGAAACGCATCTTCACCGACGGCTTCGCCGCCCTCGGCCTGAAATTCGGCGCCGCCCGCGCTTATTCCACCCCGCGCCGCCTCGCCGTGGTGATCGAGGATCTGGACGCCGCGCAGGCCGACCTGCGGGAAGAGCGGCGCGGCCCCCGCGTCGGCGCGCCGGAAGCCGCCATCGCCGGTTTCTGCACCTCGGCCGGCGTCGCCCGCGAGGCGTTGCAGGTTCAGGAAACCCCGAAAGGGAGCTTCTACATCGCCCAGATCGAGCGGCGCGGCCGCCCGACCACCGAGGTGATCGCCGAATTGCTGACCGGCGCCCTGTGGAATTTCCCCTGGCCGAAGTCCATGCGCTGGGGCGCCGAGGCCGCCGGTCCATCGTCGAAACTGACCTGGGTGCGGCCGATCCACACCGTGATCGCCCTGTTCGGCGGCGACGTGGTGCCCTTCAGCCTCGCCCGCAATGACGATACCGGCCATGGCATCACGGCCGGCAATGTCACCGCCGGCCACCGCTTCATGGGCCGCGAGAGTTTCGAAGTCGTCGGCTTCGCCGATTATCAGGCCAAGCTCCGCGCCGCCTATGTCATCATCGACCCCGAGGAGCGGAAGAAGATCATCTGGGCCGATGCCGAGAAGATCGCGGCACAGGCCGGCCTCGAGGTGACGCCCGATCCTGCCCTGCTCGACGAAGTGGCCGGCCTCGTCGAATGGCCGGTGCCCCTGATGGGCCGGATCGACGATGCCTTCATGACCGTCCCGGCCGAAGTCCTGACCTCGACCATGCGGGCCAACCAGAAGTATTTTGCCCTCCGCGATCCCGTGACCGGCAAGATGGCGCCCCGCTTCCTGACCGTCGCCAACCTGCTGGCGAAGGACGGCGGCGCCGCCATCGCCGCTGGCAACGAGCGCGTGCTGCGCGCGCGCCTGTCGGACGCCAAATTCTTCTGGGACCAGGACCTGAAATCCACCCTCGAATCCCGCGTCGCCAAGCTGGACAGCATCGTGTTCCATGCGAAGCTCGGCACCGTCGGCGAGAAGGTGAAGCGGATCGGCGCGCTGGCGGTCCAGATCGCCGGCGTGATCGGCGCGGACCCCGCCAAGGCCGCCCGCGCCGCCCTGCTGGCCAAGGCCGATCTCGTCTCCGACGTGGTCGGTGAATTCCCCGAGGTCCAGGGCATCATGGGGCGTTACTACGCCCAGAAGGACGGCGAGGACGCGGTGGTGGCCGAGGCGATCGCCGACCACTGGAAGCCGCAGGGCCCGTCCGACAAATGCCCGTCCGACCTCGTCGCGGTCGCGGTCGCCCTTGCCGACAAGATCGACACGCTGACCGGCTTCTTCGCCATCGACGAGAAGCCGACCGGCTCCAAGGACCCCTTCGCCCTGCGCCGCGCCGCGCTCGGCGTCATCCGCCTGATCATCGAGAATGGCCTTCGCCTGCCGCTTACCTCCGTATTCGAAAAAGGGTACGAGGCACTCAATTCAAGAGCCGTTAGCGGAATGATCGAAGGGGCGATTGTAAAATCGGAGCTTCTAAATAATCTGGGAACAGTCACGCATACGTCGCTGACCCATTTGCCCCCACTTTCTGATCTGGTCAGCAATATTTTGGCCTTCTTCCACGACCGGCTGAAGGTCTCGCTGAAGGATCAGGGCGTCGCCCATGATCTGATCAACGCGGTGCTCGGCACCGGGGCGGAGGACGATCTGACCCGGCTCGTGCGCAAGGTCTCGGCGCTGAAATCCCTGCTCGATACCGACGACGGGCGCAACCTGCTGGCCGCCTATCGCCGCGCCTCCAACATCCTCCGCATCGAGGAAAAGAAGGACGGCGCGCGTTACCAGGGCCCGGCCGACCGGAGCCTGTTCGCCGCCGACGAGGAGAGGCTGCTCGGCGCCCGCCTCGACGAGGCGATGCCGCTGGCGCTGGCCGCCCTGCGCAAGGAAGGCTTCGCCGAATGCATGCAGGCGCTCGCGCTGCTGCGTAACCCCGTCGATGCCTTCTTCGAGAAGGTGACGGTGAATGCCGACGATGCGGCGCTTCGCGTCAATCGTCTGAAGCTGCTGGCGGAAATCCGCGGGGCCCTCGACGGGATCGCCGATTTCTCGCGTATCGAGGGATAAGGTCATGACCAAGTGGGTGTATACCTTCGGTGACGGCAAGGCCGACGGCCGGGCCGAGATGAAGAACCTTCTGGGCGGCAAGGGCGCGAACCTCGCCGAAATGTCCCATCTGGGGCTGCCGGTGCCGCCGGGCTTCACCATCACGACGGAGGTCTGCACCTATTATTACGACCACGGCAAAACCTATCCCGACACGCTGAACGGCGATGTCCGGGCCGCCGTCGCCGATGTCGGCGCCAAGGTCGGCGCGATCTTCGGCGACAAGGACAATCCCCTTCTCGTCTCGGTCCGTTCGGGCGCGCGGGCGTCGATGCCGGGCATGATGGACACGGTCCTCAACCTCGGGCTCAACGACGAGACGGTGGCCGGCCTCGCCAGGCAGGCGGGCGACGAGCGTTTCGCCTATGACAGCTATCGCCGCTTCATCCAGATGTATTCCGACGTCGTGCTCGACGTCGGCCATCATCACTTCGAGGAAATCCTCGAAATCCACAAGGAAGAGAAGGGTTACACCCTCGACACCGACCTGACCACCGACGACCTGAAGGCCCTGATCGCCGAATACAAGGCCAAGGTCGCGGCGGAACTGGGCAAGCCCTTCCCGATCGACGTGAACGAGCAGCTGTGGGGCGCCATCGGCGCCGTCTTCGGCTCGTGGCGCAATGCCCGGGCCGAAACCTACCGCCGCCTGAACGATATTCCCGAAAGCTGGGGCACGGCGGTCAACGTCCAGGCCATGGTCTTCGGCAACATGGGCGAGACCTCGGCGACCGGCGTCGCCTTCACCCGCAACCCCTCGACCGGCACCGCCGAAATCTACGGCGAATATCTGATCAACGCCCAAGGCGAGGACGTCGTCGCCGGCATCCGCACCCCGCAATATCTGTCGAAGGCGGCCCGCGTCGGCGCGGGCGATACCAAGCCCTCGATGGAAGAGAGCATGCCGGAAGTCTTCTCGCAGCTGGTCGACGTGTTCCACCGGCTGGAGCGGCATTACCGCGACATGCAGGACATCGAATTCACCGTCCAGCGCGGCAAGCTGTGGATGCTGCAGACCCGCTCGGGCAAGCGCACCGCCAAGGCCGCGCTGAAGATCGCGGTGGAACTGGCCGGTGAGGGCCTGATCGACCGCGAGACGGCGATCCTGCGCGTCGACCCGCAGATGCTGGACCAGTTGCTGCACCCGACCCTCGACCCCAAGGCCCCGCGCGAGATCCTGACGCGCGGCCTGCCGGCCTCGCCCGGCGCCGCCTCCGGCATCATCAGCTTCACCGCCGACGATACCGAGAAACTGGCGGCTTCGGGCCGGAAGGTGATTCTGGTGCGCGCCGAAACCTCGCCGGAAGACATCCACGGGATGCACGCGGCGCAAGGGATTCTCACCTCGCGCGGGGGCATGACCTCCCACGCCGCGGTGGTCGCGCGCGGCATGGGCCGGCCTTGCGTCTCGGGCGCCGGCGCCCTGAAGATCGACGCCGCCGCCCAGACCATGACCGTGATGGGCAAGGTGCTGAAGCGCGGCGACGTCATCACCATCGACGGCGCGACCGGCGAAGTCATGCTGGGCGAAGTGCCGACGGTGCAGCCCGAACTCTCGGGCGATTTCTCGATCCTGATGGGCTGGGCCGATTCTGTCCGTCGCCTGAAGGTGCGCACCAACGCCGAAACCCCGCTCGATGCCGAGACCGCGCGGCGCTTCGGCGCCGAGGGCATCGGCCTGTGCCGTACCGAACACATGTTCTTCGAGGCCGACCGCATCCTCGCGGTCCGCGAAATGATCCTGTCGAGCGACATCAAGGGCCGGGAAGCCGCCCTGGCCAAGCTGCTGCCGGTGCAGCGCGGCGATTTCGTGAAACTGTTCGAGATCATGGCCGGCCTGCCGGTCACAATCCGCCTGCTCGATCCGCCGCTGCATGAATTCCTGCCCCATACCGACGCGGAACTGGCCGAAGTGGCCGCCGCCGCCGGGGTGCCGGTCAGCGTGATCAAGTCGCGCGCCCATGAGCTGGCGGAATCGAACCCCATGCTGGGCCATCGCGGCTGCCGTCTCGGTATCACCTATCCCGAGATCTACGAGATGCAGGCCCGCGCGATCTTCGAGGCGGCGATCGAGGTCGGCGAGCGCGCCGGCTCGACCGTGACGCCCGAGATCATGATCCCGCTGGTCGCGACCAAGGCCGAGCTGGACATCCTGAAGGGCAAGATCGCCATCGTCGCCAAGGCGGTCGCGGCCGAAAAGGGCAAGGACATCCCCTATCTGATCGGCACCATGATCGAATTGCCGCGCGCGGCGCTGCGCGGTGGCGAGATCGCCGAATCGGCGGAATTCTTCTCCTTCGGCACCAACGACCTGACCCAGACCACCTTCGGCATTTCGCGCGACGACGCCGCCCATTTCCTGGACGATTACCTGCGCGCCGGCATCTTCCAGAAGGACCCCTTCGTCTCGATCGACGAGGACGGCGTGGGCGAACTGGTCCGCATCGCGGCCGAGCGCGGCCGGGCGACACGGCCCAACCTCAAGCTCGGCATCTGCGGCGAGCATGGCGGCGATCCGGCCTCCATCTTCTTCTGCGAGAAGGTCGGGCTCGACTATGTCTCCTGCTCGCCCTACCGCGTGCCGATCGCCCGCCTTGCCGCGGCGCAGGCGGCGTTGCAGAAGTAACGCAGAGAGAAACGGGCGACACCGGGCTTCCCCACCTCACCCCGGCCCTCTCTCCCCCCGGAGGGCGGAGAGGGAGACGAACCCTCTCCTCCTCGGAGGAGAGGGCAGGGTGAGGAGGGAAACTCGGTGCCCCGAAGGGAGAGCGGCACCATGACCACGATCGATTTCGTCTTCGGCGCCTCCAGCCGCTATTCCTATCTGGCGGTCAGCCAGCTGCCGAAACTGGCGGCCGAATTCGGCGTCCGCTTCCGCTGGCGGCCGGTCACCACCATCGCCCTCGTGCGTCAGGCGCGGGGCGGCGGCTCCACCCCCTTCGACGGGGCGCCGCCGGCCAAGCAATATGACTTCGCTTGGCGCCGGCTGGATGCCGAGGCCTGGGCCGCGCTCTATGGCATTCCGTTCCGCGAGCCGCACGGCCGCGTGAAATATGATGCCGCCCAGTTGAACCTCGGCTGCGTCGCCGCCGATGTCATGGGCCGGATCGAGGCTTTCGTGCCGGCCCTGCAGCGCGAAATCTTCGTGACCGACCGCGCCGGCGAAATCGGCCGGGCCGATATCGTAGACGTCGCGCGCGGCATCGGCCTCGACCCCGTCGCCTTCGAGACCCTGCTCGACGATGCCGGGACCAAGGCGGCCGCGCAGGCGATCCAGGACGAGGCGGTGGCCAGGGGCGCCTTCGGCGTTCCCACCTTCCTTGTCGATGGCAAGGTGATCTGGGGCAACGACCGCATCCCCCTGCTGCGACATCACCTGGCGACCCGCGCATGACCCTCGACGAGTTGCGAAATGGCGGCAAGGGCGCGATGGCCAAGGCCCTCGCCCGGATCGAGCGCGATCCCCATGGCGCCGCCACCATCGCCCTGCTCGACGCCGCCTGGGATAACCCCCGCGCCCATGTCATCGGCCTGACCGGGCCGCCGGGGGTGGGCAAATCCACCCTGACCTCCGCCCTCATCAACCGCTGGCGGCGGGAAGGACTGACGGTCGGCGTGATCGCGGTCGACCCCTCGTCCCGGCGCACCGGCGGCGCCCTGCTGGGCGATCGCACGCGGCTGATCATCGATGCCGAGGATCAGGGCATCTTCGTCCGTTCGATGGCGGCGCGGGACCGGCTGGGCGGCCTCGCCGCCCTCACCTTTCCGGCGATGGTGCTGATGCGCGCGGCTTACGACCGGGTGCTGATCGAGACCGTGGGCGTCGGCCAGTCGGAAACCGACGTGACCCAGGTCGCCGATACGGTCGTCTTCTGCGTGCAGCCGGCCTCCGGCGATTCGCTGCAGTTCATGAAGGCGGGCATCGTCGAGATTCCCCATGTCGCCGTCGTCACCAAGGCCGATCTCGGCGCCCCGGCGACACGGGCGCGGGCCGATCTGGTCGGCGCCCTGTCGCTCGCCGAAGACGTGACGGGCTGGAAAGTGCCGGTCATCCTGCTGTCGTCGAGCACGGGCAATGGCGTCGACGGGCTGATGACCGCCCTCGAGGACCATTTCCGCCACCTGACCGAAACCGGCGCCGGCAAGGCCCAGCGCGCCGAGCAGGGCGCCGCCTGGCTGGCGGAAAGCGTGCGCGACGAATTCGGCAAGCGCGGCCTCGCCGCCGCCGCCGGCTTGATCGCGGCCAGCGAAGGCTCCCCCTTCGGGCGGGCCGCCGGCATCATCGAAAGCCTCAGCGCAGGGCGTTGAGCGTCGCCGTCACCCCGATCAGGGCGAGGATGAGCAGCGAAATCCGCCGATGATGGGCGGCGCCATAGCGCTCGAACAGCTTCACCCCCAGCCAGTCGCCCAGCAGCAGGCAAGGCAGGGCGAGGCCGAATTGCAGGGGCGAAATCTCGTCGATCTTGCCGGTGACGCCATAGCCCGCCAGCGAGATCATGGCCGAGACGTTGAAGAAGGCCATCAGGGTGGCCCGGGCCTTCCGCGCGTCGGGTTCCGTGCCCAGCAGGAAGACGACGATGGGCGGCCCCGGGATCGCCAGCGCCCCGCCCATGAAGCCGGCCGAGAGGCCGACCGGCAGCGCCAGCCGCCGCCCCGCCCCGCTCATCACCCCGGTCCGCCACAACAGGATGGCGGAGCCGAGCACGCCGAAGCCGATCAGCAGCTTCATGACATCGGCCGGCAGCCAATCGAGGACGGCGACGCCGAGGGGCGTGCCGATCAGACTGCCGATCAGCAACGGCTTCAGCAGGACCCGATCCGATTCCCGCAAGGACGGCCGCAGGTTCTTCAGCCCTGCCGCCAGCGACAGCAGGGCGCAAAGCACGACCGCCCGCGCCGGATCAATGACGAGCACAAGGAGCGGCATGGCCGCCAGCGCGAAGCCGAAACCGGAAAAGGCGCGCAACACCGCCGCCGTGACGATGGTGACGCCAAAGAACACGAAGCCCGGGGCATCCAGCCCGCCTGCGCTGAACAGATCGATTTTAACGCTTCCCCTGTAGCTGGGCTCGCGGCCCCAGTTCTTCGAGCACGATCCGCCGCATCAGATCAAGCGCGGCGTTCTCCGCCCGGTTGGGATCATGGGCGATCTGGAACAGCTGCTCGCGGCTGAACAGGTCGGGCCTTATCGAGCGCAGGCGGCCAGCGGCGACGAAGGACGCCGCGTAATGCTCCGGCAGATAGCCGAGGAAGGCCCCCGACAGGATCAGCCGCGCCTCCGCCTCCATGTCCGAGACGACGGCATGGGCGCCGGAAATCGCGAAGATCTTCAGGTCGCGCCCACCCCAGTAATCGCGCCCGACGATGCGGTGCCGGCGCACCCTGTCGACGTCGATATCGGCGTCGGCTACCCCGAACAGGGGATGATCCCTGCCGCAATAGAAGCGCTGCGGCTCGGCATAGAGATCCTGATAGTCGAGGCCGAGCACCATGCGCGGGAAGGAGGCGATGGCGACATGCAGCGTGCCGGTGACGACTTCGCGCAGCAGATCGTCCGGCGCGCCCGACGTGATGTTCAGGCGCACCTCCGGCGCCGCCTCGACGAAGCGGGCGAAGACCTTTTCCAGCGGCGCCCTCGGATCGCTGATCGTGTTGTCGACGAGGCCGATGGACAAGGTGCCATGCAACTTGTCGCGCAATGATCGCATCCGCGTATCGAACTGATCCATGGTGCCGAGCAGGCGTTTCACCTCGGCATAGACCGCCTGGCCTTCGGCGGTGAGGGAAAAGCCACCCCGCCCGCGCCGGCACAGGGTGACGCCCAGCCGCAACTCCAGCCCCGTCATGTGACTGGAAATCGTCGACAAAGACAGGTTCAGCTTGGCCTGCGCGGCGGCGAAGCCGCCGGACTCGACGATCGTCACGAAGACGCGCAACAATCTGATGTCTGTCGTATCCAGTGCCATCGCCGAAACTTCGATAGTGATCGAAGTGAGTTTCGACTCTTCGTCATTTTTTCACAAGGGCGTCACTGTTGTCCTGATCACAGGACGCCGTCCCGGGAGATCGAGCCATGCAGAAGAAAAGCCCCCTGACGCCCAGCCGCCGCGCCGTGCTGGCCGGTGGTGGCGCCGCCCTTGCCGCCGCGAGCTTCGGCTTTCCGCGGATCGTCCGCGCCGCCGACAAGACCCTGAAGGTCGGCGTCTATGGCGGCTACTTCAAGGAATCCTTCGACAAGCACATCTTCACGGAATTCACCAAGGCGAGCGGCATCGCCATCGAATCCGTGGCCGAGCCGACGGGCGAAGCCTGGCTCGTCCAGCTCGAACAGGCCGCGCGGGCGAAACAGGCCCCGGCCGATGTCTCGATGATCTCGCAGACCTCGATGCTGAAGGGCACGTCGGTCGAACTCTGGGCCCCGCTCGACGAAGCCAGGATCCCCGGCGCCAAGGCGGTCCACAGCCATCTGCGGAACCGCTACCCGGACGGCCGCCTGTGCGGCGTCGGCGCCGTGTCCTGGTACATCACCCTCGTCTCCAACACCAAGGTCTTCCCCGAGGCGCCGACCACCTGGGCCGAATTGTGGGATGCGAAGCACAAGGACCAGCTCGGCCTCCTGGCCCTCGTCTCCAACAGCTACCTGCTCGAGGTGACGGCGACCACCTTCTTCGGCGGCACCAAGATGCTGGATACCGAGGAGGGCATCCTGAAGGCGATGGCGAAGATCGCCGAACTGAAGCCCAACGTGAAACTGTGGTATCGCGACGAGGCGCAGTTTGAACAGGCGCTGAAGTCGGGCGAGATTCCGATGGGCCAGTATTACCACGACGTCACCGGCCTCGCCGCCGCCGATGGTCACCCGGTGCGTTCCACCTTCCCCAAGGAAGGCGGCATCAACGATTCGGGCAGCTGGGCGGTGTCCAAGGCCTCGAAGGCGGTCGACCTCGCGGAAGTGTTCATCGAATACATGTGTCAGCCGTCAATCCAGGCCCTGCTGTCGCGGAAAGTCGGCACCTCGCCGACCATCGATCCCAAGCTGACCGATCTCACGGCCGAGGAATTCGCCGCCGTCTCGTCGGAGATCGCGCCGATCGTGCCGCGCTACGACCTCTATCAGGAAAAAGCCGACTGGCTGAGCCAGAAGTGGACCGAGCTGATCGTCGGCTGATCGGGAAGAAGCGTCGCCCCGGACCCGATCCGGGGCCTTGTGACGTTTGGCCATCGCGGCCTGTCCCGGCGAGGTCCCGGCCTTCGCCGGG
>JAOZVS010000085.1 GCA_025869435.1 Zavarzinia sp. | reverse complement strand
ACAAGCAGAAAGGGAGAGAAATGCCCGGACAGTCCGATCCACAGGAAATAGAACGCGGCACCCAGCAGCAGTCTTTGTGTCACCGGCCTCCCTTTCAGCCTTGTCGCTCTGATCTCGCGAGCGATAAATGTGCCGAAAACGCCGATGAATGCAATGGCGTTGGCGGCTCTATTGCGCGGTGCAATAGATGCGGCGCAACAAATCTGCATCCAATCGGGTGTCAATTGACTCAGCCCCGGCCCATCATTCCGCGTGACACCAAGGTGGCATGGTGTGATGATGGCGTCACAAAGAACGCGGGGAAAACTGCGCGTAAAAATAGGGGGATAGCCAGAAAAGGTGACCTGCCCGTCATCTTTTCAGTGTGGGAAGAGTAGCTCATGGAACAGATCATGGCGGCGAGTGGCGGCGCCGAATTCGCCACAATCGAGATATCCGGTCGGGTCAAGTGGTTCGACATGACGAAGGGTTACGGCTTCGTCACGCCGGGGGACGGCCAGGGGGATATTCTGCTGCATCTGTCGGCCCTGCGTCAGGCGGGGCTCGACCATGTCGACGAGGGGGCAACGCTTCGCTGCGAAGCGGTTCGCCGGCCCAAGGGCTTCCAGGCGCTGCGTGTGATCGATCACGATCCCTCGACCGCCTTGCCGTCCGACCGGTTGCGGCCACCGCCCAGGCGGGCTCTGCCCCAGGTCGAGGATGCCGGGTCGCCGGTGCCGGCCATGGTGAAATGGTTCAACCGTGCCCGGGGCTATGGCTTCGTCTCACGCGGCGAAGGCACGCCCGACATCTTCGTGCATATGGAAGTGTTGCGACGATCGGGGGTGATCGAAGTGGCTCCGGGCCAGTCGGTCATGGTCCGCATCGTCGAAAGCGACAAGGGACCGCAGGTCGCGGAATTGAAACCTTCCTAGGTACAGCCCCTCCGGGGGTGTGACCAGCGGCGCGTCCCGGGCAGGGTACGCGCCGTTTCTTTTTGCGGGGGTCAGCGCGGCATGGCGGCGTAATCGCTGGCGTTGCCGGCGCGGGTGATCAGGCCGGCATCCTTCAGGAAGGCGGCGATCCGCGCGAAGCGGGCCGGATCGAGGGCGGCGGGACTGGCGGCGAGTCGGGGCAGGGTCAGCGCCCAGGCTTCGCGGTTCAGGTCGTCGTTCAACTCCGGATGATCCTTGACGAAGGCGGCCCAGGCGGCGTCCGGATGGTTCAGGGTGAAGGTAACGCCGGCCTCGAGGGCGGCGTTGAAGCGCGCGATGCGGGGATCGTCCACCTTGTCGGCGGCGGCGACGACGATCAGCTCGTCATAGGCGGGGACGCCATGATCCTCGACCGCGAAGATGCGCGCGGGCTTGCCGAGCAGGCGCATTTCCGGGATCTCGAAATTGCGGAAGGCGCCGATCACGCCATCGACCTGGCCGGAGGCGAGCGCCGTCGCCAGGGCGAAATTCACATTGATCAGGGTAACGTCGGCGGGGACAAGGCCCGCGCTCTTCAGCATGGCCTGCAGCAGCGCATCCTCGAAGCCGGCGACCGAATAGCCGATCTTGCGGCCCTTGAGGTCGGCGAGCGTCTTCACCGGCCCGTCGGCCAGCACGGCGAGGCTGTTCAGCGGCGTATCGACGAGGGTCGCGACCCGGCGCAGGGGCAGGCCCGCGTCGACGAGGAGAACCAGCTGCGGCTGATAGGTCACGGCGAGATCGGCCTTGCCGGCGGCGACCAGCTTCGGCGGGTCGTTGGGGTCGGACGGCGCGATCAGCTCGACCTCGAGCCCTTGCGCCGCGAAGAAACCCTGGCTTTGCGCGGCGAACAGCGCGGCATGATCGGGATTGACCGCCCAGTCGAGCAGCACGGTCAATTTGTCGGCCGCCGCCGCCGGCAGTGACAGCAGGCAGGCGAGGGCCAGGGGAACAAGGCGCTTCATCATGTCGGATCGGACTCCTTGAGGAAATCGGTGGGGCGGGCCCAGGGCGTCGCCCTGGCCATGGCGCCATCCACGAGGCGGTAGAGCAGCAGGGCGATGACGGCGAGAAGGATGAGGGCGGCGAACATCAGGTCGATCTTCGCCCGCGCGTTGGCCTGCAGCATCAGCCAGCCGAGGCCCCCGGCCGAGCCGACCCATTCGCCGACGACGGCGCCAATGGGGGCGACGGCGGCGGCGATGCGCAGGCCCGAGCCCAGGGCGGGCAGGGCCGCCGGCCCATAAAGATGACGCAGCAGGCGCCAGCGCCGGCCGGGACGGGCAACGCCGCCGGTCATCACCCGGGCGAGATCGGCAAGGCCCGGCTCCAGCCGGGCGATGCCATCGGCGAGGGCGATGGTCACCGGAAAGAAGATGATGATGCTGGCCATGGCGATCTTGGAGGCCATGCCATAGCCGAGCCAGAGCACCAGCAGGGGCGCGATGGCGAAGACCGGAATCGCCTGGCTGGCGATCACCAGCGGCAGCAGCACCCGTCGCAGCCGCCGCGAGGCCGCGATGGCGGTGGCGGCCCCGATGCCCAGCATCGTGCCGATGGCAAGGCCAAGGCCGATCTCGGTCAGGGTGATCAGCCCGTGGTCGAGCAGCAGGGCGCGGTCGGTCCACAGGCGCCGGGCGACGGCGGCGGGACCGGGCAGGATGAAGGGCGGCGGCGCCAGCAGCAGAATCAGCCCCTGCCACAGCACGAGGAGGGCGAGGCTGGCGCCAAAGGCGGCGATGACCGAACGAACCCCCTTCACGCGGCCGCTCCATCCGCGGCGAGGCGATCGAACAGACGGCTCAGCGCGGCGCCGAATTCCGGACGGGTCGGGTCGCGCGGAACGGGGCCGTCCGGCACCGCGACCTCATGCAGGGTGGCGGGACCGCCGATCAGCACCAGGATGCGATCGCCAAGGCGCAAGGCTTCCGCCGGATCATGGGTGACCAGCAGCACGGTCCGGCCGGACAGGGTCCGGGCCGTCTCCCCCTGCAGGCGATGGCGCGTCACGGCGTCGAGGGCGGAGAAGGGCTCGTCCATCAGGATGACCGGCCGGTCCTCGTATAGTGTCCGGGCCAAGGCCGCGCGCTGGCGCATTCCACCGGAGAGGGCGTCGGGCCGCAGGTGCGTGGCTTCGCCTAGGCCAAGGCGGGTGAGGAGGGCGCGGGCGCGGGCAAGGTCCGGCGTCTCGCCGCGCAGGCGGGCGCCAAGGACGGTGTTCTCGATCAGCCGGGCCCAGGGCAGCAGATGATCGCGCTGCGCCATCATGGCGATCCGGCCAGCCAGGGGGGCGCCGTCATCGGCTGAAACAGAACCGGCGAGGCCCGCGGCCGGCAGGCCGGCGACCAGTTTCAGCAGGCTGGTCTTGCCGATGCCGCTCGGCCCCAGCAGGCAGGTGGTGCGGCCGCCTTCAAGGGTGAGGTCGAGGCCGGCGAAATGGCACAGGGCACCGAAACGCAGGGATGCGCCGGATATCACGATCGAAGGCGACCTGCCGGCAGCGGCCGGCCCGTCGGGCACAGTCATGGAACCACCCATCCCTACGCCGGTGTGAGCCGGATCAGGTTCAAGGGGTCGTTCCGCGTGGAACCTCTCAGCCGGCGCTCCGGCTCCCCCGAGTGAAGAAGGCCGGACTATGCCCGCCGGGGACGGCGCGGGCAAGGCCTTATTGTCCGATCGGGACGGCACATGGTCTTGACGCTGCACGGGGCCGTGGGCATCGTCGCGGCATGATCAGGCGACTGTTTCTCTCCCTTTTTCTTCTTCTGTCCCTGGCACCCATGGCGTCGGTCGCCGGGGTGGCGCGCGTCGACGATCTGGTGATCGCGACGGCCGACGGGCGCAGCCTGCCGTTCCGGGTCGAAATGGCGCTGGACGACGAGACGAGGTCCAGGGGCCTGATGTTCCGCCAGTCCCTGGCACCCGATGGCGGCATGTTGTTCCTGTGGAGCCGGCCGGTCGGCATCGTCATGTGGATGAAGAACACGCCGATCCCGCTCGACATGCTGTTCGTCGACCAGGCCGGCGTGATCATCCGCATCGCCCGCCGGACGGTGCCCTATAGTCTCGACAATATTCCGGCCGGCGCGCCGTCCCTCGGCGTGCTCGAGGTCGCGGGGGGCACGGCCGATCGCCTCGGAATTCGTGCCGGCGATCGCATGGTTCATCCCGCCTTTCATTGAACCGGCGGCGGCCCTCGTGTATGAGGGCGGCAACGGGGCGTAGCTCAGCCTGGTAGAGCGCTTGCTTTGGGAGCAAGAAGTCGCAAGTTCGAATCTTGTCGCCCCGACCATATCGATGCCTTCAAGGGCACCCGGCGCCCGCTCAAGACACCGGCGCCGCCCGGTCCCGCCGCCGGGACAGGGCCACGGCCAGCCAGAAACTGACCGCCAGCAAGCCAGCGCCGCCGATCATGGCGATTTCCACCGCCGCATAGGAGCCGCTGGCGGCCCAGAGCATGGCCGCCGCCGCCGGGGCCAGCGCCCGGCTGACCAGCGAGGGCGCGGCCAGAAGGCCGTTGATGGCGCCATAGGAGTCGCGGGTGATCATCTCGGGCACGGCAAGGCCGCGCACGATGGTCATGATGCCATTGGCGGCGCCATAAAGCGCGGCGACCAGCGCCGCCGTCGCGAAGACCGGCGGCAGCAGGGTCAGCAGGGTCAGGGCCAGCGGGAAGGCGATGACGACGATCGAGCCGATGCGCCGGACCGAGGCTTGCGGCGCCAGCACCCAGATGGCGATCCGTCCGGCGACCTGGGCCGGTCCGATCACCGCCATGGCGGCGACGATCGATGCCGGCTCGAAGCCCTGTTCGCCCAGCAGCGGATAAAGATGAAACGTGAAGGCCGAGAAGGTCGCGGCATAGGCGGTGAAGGCAATGGCGAGGCCCCAGAAGGCCGGCTTTCGCAGGGCCGCCGCTGCTGTCGCCCCGCCCGATGGCGCGTCGGTGCCGCCGGTTGTCCTGGGCGCGTCGCGCCGCCGGTCGATGACGCCGGCATAGAGGCTGGCGCACAGCAGGATATTGACAAGACCCAGCACGACGAGCGTGTCGCGCCAGCCCATGCGGTCGAGCAGGACTTGCACCAGCGGGATGAAGACGGTGGAGGCAAAGCCGCCCCACAGGGTCAGCGCGGTGATGCCGCCCCGGGCATAGAGCGCGCCGGTGCGCCGCGCGACGACGGCGAAGGCCGGCTCGTAAAGCGTCATCGCCTGCAGCGTGCCAAGGCCGGCCACCACCAGATAGAAGACGAACGGACTGTCCACCCGCGACCACAGAAAGAACAGCACGCCGGCCAGGGCCGAGGCCAGGCTCATGACCAGCCGGCCCCAGCCCCGGTCGATGGCGACGCCGACCGGCCAGGCGGCGAGCCCGGCCAGCAGCAGGCCCAGCGTCGCCGCCCCGTAAAGCGCGGTCTTCGACCAGCCGAGATCCGCCTCCATGGCGGCGGCGATCTGCGGGAAGCTGTAGTAGAGCGTGCCCCAGGAACAGATCTGTCCGATGCCAAGGCCGGTGATGAACAGGCCGCGAGCGCTCGGCGGCCGGTGAAATGACGGACCGTTCATGCCGCGCTGCCGCAGCACGCCTTTGCCGGGGCGGCCTCGACCGGCGGGCAGCAGGGGGGCGCCGTCGGTGCCGGGGGAGCGGAGCAGACCCCGGTTTCCGGCAATACCAGTTGCACCCTGGCGGCCGCCTCGTGGTCGCCGGCGATCTCGGCCACGATCGAGCGCACCTGTTCGTAGCCGGTCGCCATCAGGAAGGTCGGCGCGCGGCCATAGGATTTGGCGCCCGCGATGTAGAATCCCGGCTCCGGCTGGCGGAGTTCGGCCGCGCCATGAGGGGGAACCGTGCCGCAGGAATGAAGATTGGGATCGATCAGCGGCGCGAGAGCGGGCGGTGCCTCGACCGAAGGGTCGAGCGCGATCCGCAATTCACGCAAGGGCTGAAGGTCGGGACGAAAGCCGGTCGCGACAATGGCCCGGTCGACCTGCAGGCTGATCGCGTCCGGACCATGGCGGCCATTGACGCGCAGTCCCGTGCCGGACAGGCACAACGACGTGGCGGCGAAGGGCGCCAGCAAGGTCAGCCGCCCGGCGGCGATGGCATTTCCGGCGGCCAGGCCAAGGGCGCCGTGCGCCGGCAACTGATCGTTCAGGCCGCCGCCCAGCAACCGCTCGATGCCGCCACGCCGCAGCGCCCAGGTGACCTGTGTCGCGGGATCGCTTTCCCGCAGGCGGAGCAGGTCGAGGACGACGTTGATCGCGGAATGGCCGCTGCCGACCACCAGGACATGGCGGCCGGCATAGACCGCGCGCTCGCGGCCGCGAACATCGGGCAGGCCATGGGCGACGCGGGGCGATGCCGTGGCCTCGCCGGGAACCGGCAGGCCATCGATGCCCATCGGATTGGGCTGGTTCCAGGTGCCGCTGGCATCGATGACGGCCCGCGCCAGACTGCGCCGCGGGGTGCCGCCGGCATCGGTCCAGCACAGGACGAAGGGCGCATCGTCCCGGGCCGCGCTGGTCATCTTGTCGAGGCCGAGGCGCCCGATGGCGGTCACCCTGGCGCCGAGGCGGATCGCCGGGGCCAGGGTCGGCAGGGCCGCCAGCGGCGCGAGATAGCGATCGATGATCTCGTCGCCGGTCGGGATTTCGTCCGCTGGCGGCGCGACCCAACCGGTGGCTTCGAGCAGATCGCGCGCCGCTCCGTCGATATCGTAGCGCCAGGGCGAAAACACCCGGACATGGCCCCAGGCGCGGACGGAGGCCGCGACCGCCGCGCCGGCTTCGAACACCAGGGGCGTGAGCCCGCGGGTCACCAGATGGGCGGCCGCGGCAAGGCCAACGGGGCCGGCGCCGATGATGGCGACCGGGAGATCAGACGGGTGGATCATTTTCGGTCCTTCTGGAATTATCGAATTAATGGACGAAAAAAACGATGCCCTCAGGCCTCACGCCCCCGGCGATGGGCCGCAGGCCTCATCGGCGCAGCACTCGTCGATCAGGAAGCTGACGAGGGCGCGCATGGCCGGGTATCGCGCGCGGCAGATCAGCACGGTCGACTGGCGTTCCTGGGTCACGAGTTCCGTGGCCAGCAAGCGCTTGAGGTGATGGGACAGGGTCGAGGCCGGCGTGCCCATCCTCTCCTGCAGGTGTCCGACGGGAAGTCCGGCATGGCCCGCGCGCACCAGATGGCGGTAGATGTCCAGCCGGGTTTCGTTGCCCAGGGCCTCGAGCTGTCTCGCCGCTATTTCCGTATTCATGGAAATATCATGCGACACGCCGAGGCCCTGCGCAATGTTATTTCTACATTTATCGAAATTAGACTCGTCCTTCGTACCAGCCCTTGCTGCGGTTGACCATCCAGACCACGGTCAGCATCACCGGCACCTCGATCAGGACGCCGACCACGGTGGCGAGGGCGGCGCCGGACTGGAAGCCGAACAGGCTGATCGCGGCGGCGACGGCCAGTTCGAAGAAGTTGGAGGCACCAATCAGGGCCGACGGGCCGGCGACGCAATGCGCCTCGCCAGACAAGCGGTTCAGGACATAGGCAAGCCCCGCGTTGAAATAGACCTGGATCAGGATGGGCACGGCGATCAGCGCGATCACCAGGGGCTGAGCCAGGATCTGTTCGCCCTGGAAACCGAACAGAAGCACGAGGGTGGCGAGCAGCGCGACGAGCGACAGCGGCTGCACCCTGCCGAGGAACCGGCGGAGCGCCACCTCGCCCCCGGCCGCCAGCAGGAAGCGGCGCAAGGCCTGGGCCGCAATCACGGGCACGACGATATAGAGGCCGACCGACAGGGCGAGCGTGTCCCACGGCACGGTGATGGCGGACAGGCCCAGCAGGAAGGCGACGATCGGGGCGAACGCGACGATCATGATCGCATCGTTCAGGGCGACCTGGGACAGGGTGAAAACCGGCTCGCCCCTCGTCAGGTTGGACCAGACGAAGACCATGGCGGTGCAGGGCGCGGCCGCGAGAATGATCAGGCCGGCGATGTAACTGTCGATCTGGTCGGCGGGCAGGAGGTCGCGGAACAGATGGCCGATGAACAGCCAGCCGAGCAGCGCCATTGAAAACGGCTTTACCGCCCAGTTGACGAACAAGGTGACGCCGATGCCGCGCCAGTGCTTCGCCACCTGGCCGAGGGAGGCGAAGTCGATCTTCACCAGCATGGGCACGATCATCAGCCAGATCAGCGCGGCGACGGGCAGGTTCACGCTGGCGACCTCGGCCCCGCCGATCACCTGGAACACGCCGGGTATCAGATGGCCAAGGGCGATGCCGGCGATGATGCAGAGGCCGACCCAGAGGGTGAGGTAACGCTCGAACAGGGACATGGTATCAGCCTTGGGAGACGCGGTTGCCGGCGGCATCGAGCACGGCTTCGCCGTCCTCCTTGCGGAACTCGCCGGGCGGCGGCGGGGGCAGGAGATCGAGCACGAGCTCGGACGGGCGGCACAGTCGGGTGCCGAGGGGGGTTACCACGATCGGCCGGTTGAGCAGGAGGGGATGGGCTTCGACGGCATCGAGCAGGGCCTCGTCGGCGAGCGCCGGATTGTCGAGGCCCAGTTCGTCGAAGGGCGTGCCCTTGCGGCGCAGCAGGTCGCGAAGCGGCAGGCCGCAGCGGCGGGCGAGGGCGCGGATCATGGCGCGGGACGGCGGCGTCTTCAGATATTCGATGACATGAGGCTCGACACCGCAATGCCGGATCAGGGCCAGTGTATTGCGCGAGGTGCCGCAGGCCGGGTTGTGATAGATGACGACGTCCAAGACTACAATACTCCCGGGATCACGCGATGTCGGCGGTGGCGCCTTCGCCGCGGCCGATCTCGCGCAGGCGGGCGCCCAGCGCCATCCGGTCGAGACTGGCGAGGGGCAGGGCGGTGAAGGCCGTGATGCGGTTGCGCAGGTAACGGAAGGCGGCGACGAAGGCGGCCTCGCGCTGCAGGTCGGTGCCGGTCGCGACCGTCGGATCTTCGATCCCCCAATGCGCCGTCATCGGCTGGCCGGGCCAGACCGGACAGGTTTCCCCGGCCGCGTTGTCGCAGACGGTGAAGACGAAATCCATGACCGGGGCACCCGGGGCGGCGAACTCCGACCAGTTCTTCGAGCGCATTCCCCCGGTCGGATAATCGTAGCTGGCCAGAACCTTGAGGGCGAGGGGGTGAACCTCCCCCCTGGGGGTGCTGCCGGCGGAATAGGCGCGGAAGCGGCCGCCACCGTCATGGGCGAGGATGCTTTCGGCCATGATCGAACGGGCGGAATTGCCGGTGCAGAGGAACAGCACGTTGAAGACGGGATCGGGCATGATGGTCTCGGTCGGTTGCGGGGGACAGGGATCGGGGACGCAAAGCCCGGGCTGGCCGGCGCAGCAATCCTCGAGAAGATAGGCGGCGAGGCTTCGTGTCGCGTCGACCCGAGCCCGGTAGATGATGGACCGGCTCTGCCGCTCGGCGACGACAAGACCCGCCCGGGCGAGAATGGCGAGATGGCTCGACATCGTGTTGTGGGGCGCGGCCATGGCCCGCGCGATATCGCCGGCCGCCATGCCCGCCGGCTCATGCCGGACGAGAAGGCGCAGAACCGCGAGCCGGGTCGGCTGGGCGAGGGCGGCGAAGGCCGCGATGGCGGTTTCAATATCCATATGTCGAGAATAATGGACGTATCAACGGAAGTCGAGGGAAGATTCTGTCCTTCACGCTCGCCCGTCGTCCCGGCGTCAGGCCTTGATTCTGATCAGGCCGAGCTTCAGCAGGAAAACCACCGAGCGGATCACCAGGCCCGCCGCCCCGGAGGGAAAGCGGGCGGCGATCTGGCCGGTGGTCCGCGGCGCGGCGGCGACCGCCGTCAGGATCGCCTCCAGCCCCGCCTTCGGCAGGGAGACCGCGAGGGTATATTTCACGATGCCAAGGCCGAGATAGTCGCCGAGGCGGGCGATGGCCGAGGCGAGGTCGGCATCGGTCAGAACGAAGCGACTTTCGGCGTCGAGGGTGCGGCTGGCGTAGCCCTCGAAGGCATGGAACGGATCAAGACGCGCCGGCCAGGGCGAAGGATTGCGTCCGACCGGATGGGCGAGGCGGATCGCGTCCTGCTCGGCCCACAGGGCTTCATAGCGCGGGACGATGACTTGCCAGTCGTAGACGGCGCGCGCGCGGGCCTTGCCCGCGGCCCCCATCCGCCGGCGCAGGTCGGCCGAGGCGAACAGGGCGGAAAAGGCATGGGCGCAGGCGTCGATGTCGACCGCGACATGGGCGCCGGCATAGCCCGAATAGGCATCGTAATCGTCGATGCCGACGGCATGGCGGATGGCGAAGACTTC
>JAOZVS010000084.1 GCA_025869435.1 Zavarzinia sp. | reverse complement strand
CGCCTACAAGGACAAGGGCACGATGAAGGCGGCGTTCTGAACGCCGCCTTCGACGATCAGTAGCGGCCGATGGTGACGCGGCCTTCGGCGAGAATGTCCTCGTTGCCGTCGACCGCCTTCACCACGGCGAAGTAACCATGGTCATTGCCGCCGGAACAGGGCGGCAGATAGCCGGGCCTTGCATAGCTGCCGGTGGCCCGGTTCTTCTGCGCGATCCGAACGCCCGGGGGCATGTCCCGGCTCTCCCCCGGGACGGCGGGCAGCACGGCCGCGCCCGGGCCGGCGGTAAAGGCGATGATGCCGTGGCCGCCGTCATAGGACAGGTCGTAATAGTCGTCGTCGTTGAATTCGACCAGCACCTCGACGGTGCCGGCGGGCAGGCCCTCGACCTTGAGGGCCGGGGTCATCGGCGACTGGCCGCCGAATTTGGTGCATTGCTGGCCGGCGGGGATCTTGTCCCCGGTCCAGGCCGGATCGGCCAGCGAAACGCTCAATTGCGCCGTCTCGGCCCGGGGCTCCCCCACCCGTGGCAGCCCCGCCAGCGCAAGCCCCGCGACAACCGTGAAGACCGCTTTCATGGGCGAACTCATGATCCCCCTCCCCTTCAATCGCGGGATCATGGTGCGGGTGGTGGCGGCGCTCGTCCACCCCCGATATCAGGCGTCGAGCTCAAATATGCGCGGCGAAGGCGAAGGCTTCGGGGCGCTTGATCTCGATCTCGACAAAGGCCATGGGCGCGCTGCCGCCATTCATCACGTCGTGCCGCACGCCCGCCGGGCGCTGATAGGTGTCGCCCGCCTTGCGCGGCACGTCGATCACCCGCTCGCCGTCATGAACCCGCATGGTGCCATCGGTGATCATGACGACGAAATAGGGCCAGCCATGCTCGTGCCAGCCGGTCACGGCGCCGGGTACGAAGTCCCAGCGCGTGATCCGCACATTCTCATCCTCGGTCTGCACGGTCGGCACGGCCGGGATATCGCATTTGAAGGCCATCGGCTCAGGCCAGCGACGTGATGGCGTCGTTGATCGCATTCATCAGCCCGTCGATATCCTGCTGGGTCGAGATGAAGGGCGGGGCGAGCTGGATCGTGTCGCCGCCGTAACGCACATAGTAACCCGCGTCCCAGCATTTCATCGAGATCTGATAGGGCCGAAGCGCGGGCGCGCCTGGCCCCGCCTCGATCTGCAAGGCGCCGGCGAGGCCGAAGTTGCGGATGTCGGTGATATATTTCAGGCCCTTCAGACCGTGGATCGCGTCCTCGAAATAGGCGGCGAGCTGGCGCGCGCGCTCCGGGATGCGGTCCTTCTCGAAAATCTCCATGGCGGCGAGGCCGGCAGCGCAGGCCACGGGATGCCCCGAATAGGTGTAACCATGGGGGAATTCGACCAGATAGTCCGGCCCGCCCGCCGCCATGAAGGTGTCGTAAATCTCCTTGGTGGCGATGACCGCGCCCATGGGCACGGTGCCATTGGTCAGGCCCTTGGCGACATTCATGATGTCGGGCGTCACACCAAAGGCATCGGCGGCGAAATTATAGCCGGTGCGGCCGAAACCCGTGATCACCTCGTCGAAGATCAGCAGGATGCCGTGCTTGTCGCAGAGCTGGCGCAGGCGCTGGAGATAGCCCTTGGGCGGCACCACGACACCGGCCGAGCCCGAGAACGGCTCGACGATCACGGCGGCGATGTTGGAGGCATCATGCAGCGCGACGATTTCCTCGAGCGCGTCGGCCAGCTGCACGCCGCCCGTCTCCGGCAGGCCCTTCGAGAAGGCGTTTTCCGGCAGCAGCGTGTGGGGAAGGTGATCGGTATCGAGCAGCGTGCCATAGAGCTTGCGGTTGCCGCCGATGCCGCCGAGGCTCATGCCGCCGAAGTTGACGCCGTGATAGCCCTTGGCCCGGCCGATCAGCTTGGTCTTGGTCGGCTGCCCCTTCAGCCGCCAATAGGCCCGCGCCATCTTCAGCGAGGTGTCGGCGGATTCCGACCCCGAGCCGGTGAAGAAGACATAATCGAGCCCGTCCGGCGTCAGGCTGGCGACCTTGTTGGCGAGCTGGAAGGCGCCCGGATGGCTGAACTGGAAGCCGGGGCCGAAATCGAGCTCCGAGATCTGGCGCGACACCGCATCGACGATTTCCTTGCGGCGGTGGCCGGAGCCCGTGCACCACAGGCCCGACAGGCTGTCGTAGATCCGGCGGCCCTGCGCATCGGTGTAATGGCAGCCGTCGGCCGCCGTGATCATGCGCGGATTGTCCTTGAACTCGCGGTTGGCGGTATAGGGCATCCAATAGGCTTCGAGGTCGTCGCGGGACATCCCCGCGGCCTTGACCGGGTCGAACAGCGTCATCACGGAACTCCATGGCGGTTGCCTTCAGGATGCGCCCTGACTTACGCTCGTCAAATCTTTAAGTATTTTCATTCAGTTCAAGGTTTGTTGACCCATGGCGCGAAAACGGGCAGCCGCCTTGCCCCCGGTCGGCGATATCGAGATCCGCCTGCTGCGCATCTTCCACGCGGTGGTCGAATGCGGCGGCTTCACTGCGGCGGAGGTCGAGCTGAACATCGGCCGGGCCGCCATTTCCATGTATATGGCCGACCTCGAGAAACGCCTGGGCCTTCGCCTGTGCAGCCGGGGTCGGGCCGGCTTTGCCCTGACCGAGGAAGGGCGGCAGGTCCATGAGGCGTGCCTGCGCCTGTTCTCGGCGCTGGAGAATTTCCGGGGCGAGGTCGATACGCTGCACGCCCGGCTGCGCGGCCCGCTCGACATCGGCATCATCGACAATCTGGTGACCATGCCCCGGATGCAGGTGACCGATGCCCTGGCCGCCCTCAAGACCCTGGGGCCGGACGTCCGGGTGAACATCCGCATGATCCCGCCCGGCGATATCGAGCGCGGCGTCCTCGACGGCAGCCTGCATGTCGGGGTGACGCCGGCGCTGCGCATCCTGCCCGGCCTCGATTACCGCCCGCTCTATGGCGAGGATTCGCTGCTCTACTGCGGCGCCGGTCATCCGCTCTTCGCCCTGGCCGATGGCGCCATCAGCGACGAGATGATCGAAAAGGCCGAGGCGGTGGCGCCGACCTATGCCCAGACCCTGGAAGCCCGCGCCCTGCACCGACCCTTGCGCACGACGGGCACGGCGACCGACCGCGAAGGCGTCGCCTTCCTGATCCTGACCGGGCTCTATATCGGCTATCTGCCGACCCATTACGCCCAACTCTGGGTCGACCAGGGGCGGATGCGGGCCCTGCGGCCGGACGACTACCGCTATGTCACCGAATTCCGCATCGTGACCCGGAAGGGCGGCCGGCCCAACCTGATCCTGAAGACCTATCTGGACCTTCTCTGGCGCCCGGCGGCCGAGCCCGTGGTTGCATGGCGAAAGCCGCCCCCCTAAACTGACGACCTTCGGTTGCCGTGGGGGAAGACGTGGCGCAGATCAGCAATTATCGCGGCATCCTGTCCGGCTATACCCTGAGCGCGCCTTACGGCGAGCTGACGCCGGGCCGCTCCGCCATCGTCACCTTCGCTTTTCCGACGGTGATTCCGGCCCATGTCGCCGCCGAATCCAGCGCCGCCGCCATTGCCTCCTGGCGGGCCTTCACCGCGACCGAAGCCTCCGCCGCCCGGGCCGCGCTTCAGGTCTGGGCCGATGTCAGCGGCCTGACCTTCGTCGAGGTCAAGGGCGGCAACGCCGACATCCTGTTCAACAAGATGGATTTCGACCTGACCGATGCCAGCGATGCCGCCGCCTATGCCTATTATCCGCTGATCTATGACACCGGCGATGGCACGCTGACGTCGGAGGCGATCGGCAGCGATGTCTTCCTCAACTCCGATCTCGTCTTCAGCTCGAGCGAATTGAAGCACGTCCTGCTGCATGAGATCGGCCATGCCATCGGCCTGAAGCACCCCTTCGACACCGAGGATTTCAATCCCGACACGCTCACCGCGGCGACCGACGACGGCGCCCACACGGTGATGACCTATAACGACTATTTCCCCCGGCTCGGCAGCTTCGATCCGCAGGCGGCCCAGGCGATGTATGGCGTCACGGATGCCGCCAATCTTGCGTCCTGGTCCTGGAATGCCACCACGAGGTCTCTGACCCAGACCGGCACCGCCGCCGCCAATACGATCTATGGCACGGCCACCCTCGACATGATCAATGGCGGCGCCGGCGACGACGAACTCCAGGGCTTTGGCGGTAGTGACACGCTGCAGGGCGGCAGCGGCGACGACAGGCTGTTCGGGGGCGATGGCGACGACCTGTTTCCGCGCCCGGCAGGCCGCGACGTGATCGACGGCGGTGACGGCTTCGATGCCCTCGACCTTTCCGGCGTGACGACCGCCATTACCATGACGCCCCTGTTCGACGCCGATTATCGTTACGCGATCACCTTTGGTTCGGAGTTGATCCGGATTTTCTCGGTCGAGGACATCAGGGGCGGCTCGAGCACGGATACGCTCGGCGCCTACAACCACGCGGGCTACGATGGCGGTTTCTCGCTTTTCGGCAATGGTGGCAACGACAAGCTGGTGGTCAGCCTGGGCAACGACCGGCTGGATGGCGGTAGCGGCACCGATACCGCGTTCCTCGACAGTGCCTCCAGCGCCGCGGTGGTCAACCTTGCCTCGACGGCGGCGCAGCGCGTGGGCAGCAGCCGCGACAGCTTCTTCAATATCGAGAATCTCGTCGGGACCGCCTATAACGACACGCTGACCGGCACGGACGCCAAGAACAGTTTCCTCGGCGGCAACGGGGTCGACAAGCTCTCGGGTGGTGGCGGCGTCGACAGGCTCGACGGCGGCGACGGCAACGACCGCCTGACCGGCGGCGATGGGCGCGACATCTTCGTCTGGGGCGCCGATACGTCAGCCCGCCTCTACATCGGCGACAAGGACACGATCACCGATTTCGGGCATGACATCGACCGCATCGACCTGCGCGGCATCAACATCAACGAAGGCTATGGCGGCGCGGCCGACAATTTCACCTGGATCGGCGATCGGGCCCTGACCGGCGCCGCCGGCGAATTGCACTACCGCTACAGCAGCGGCAACACCCTGGTCGAAGGCACGCTGCATTCCTCCAGCGAGCGCTTCACCATCGTGCTGACCGGGATCGTCACCCTCGACCGGGGCGACTTCATCCTGGCCTGAAGTTCAGCGGATGAAGAGCGCGGCGACCGCGTCCGCGTCGATCGCCGGCACCACCCGGCCCTTGCGCCCTGCCATGGTCTCCGCCGCCAGCATGGCGTTGATCACCGCCTCCTCGACGCTCTCGACCACCGCCATGTAGAGCGGGTCGAGATCGTCGTTGGTCACGGCCTGGAGCGAAAGGAGGGGCGGCTCGGGCAGAGGCCCCGGATCGTTGGCGGTCGAGAAGGCGAGGAAAATATCGCCGGACGAATTGCCCGACGGCGTGCCGTTCCGGCCGATGCCGATGGCGGCCCGGCGGGCCATGCGCTCCAATTGGCCGGGCAGCAGCGGCGCGTCCGTGCCGATAACGACGATGATCGATCCCGTTTCCTTCGACCAGATCGGCTCGGGCGGCAGTTTCTCGCCAACCCGAACGCCGCGGATCTCCAGCCAGGGTCCCCGGCCGTGATTGGCCTGGACGAGGACGCCGACCGTATAGTCGCCAGCCCGGACCGTGACCTTCCGCGAGGCGGTGCCGGTGCCGCCCTTGTATTCATAGGTGATCATGCCGGTGCCGCCGCCGACATTGCCTTCCGCGACCGGCCCGGTGGAGGCCGCGTCGATCGCCGCCATGGCATGGGCTTCCGTCACATGCAGCCCGCAGAGATCGTTCAGCCAGCCGTCGTAAGTCTCCCCCACCACGGGCAGCAACCAGAGACCATCCGCCTGCTCGGGGAAACGCTGCATCATCCAGCGGATGAGACCGTGGTGGACGATGCCGACGGACGCCGTGTTGGTGATGGCGATCGGCCCCGAGGCCCAGCCGCCATCCCGCACCCAATGACTGCCGGTCAATTCGCCATTGCCGTTCATGGAAAACACCCCGGCCCAGACGGGATGCAGCAGGTCACCCACGGGCCGGGGCAGGATCGCCGTGACACCCGTGTGGATATGAAAATCGGGATCGTTCAGCGTGGTGAAACCGACAGCGACGCCCGGCACGTCGGTGATCGCATTCAGCGGCCCGGTCACGCCCCGGAAGGGCAGGCCCAGCCCCCGGCCGCGCCGGCGGCCGTTCGGTGAATGGGTGATCGGGTCCAGCGGCGACATGTCGACTCTCCGAGGCAGAAGGCCCCGTATTGAAGCCCGAGGCGGCCCCGCTTTGCTAGTCCCAGTGCCGCGCCGCGCCCAGGGCCGCCGCCATGAAATCGATGAAGACGCGGACGCGGGGCGCCAGCAGCCGGGCGGACGGATAGACGGCCTGGATCGCGGCGGCGGGGGCGCGCCAGTCGTTCAGCAAAGGCACGAGGCGGCCGGCGTCGATATCCTCGGCCACGTCCCAGATCGATTTCAGCACGATGCCGGCCCCGGCGAGGGCCGCGGCATGGGCGACCTCGCCGTCATTGGCGATCACGGCGGCGTCGAGCGGGATGGCGACCTGTTCCCCGTCGCCGACCGGATCGAGGCGGATCGCGGTGGGCGCCGGATCGCCCATCAGGATCACCCGGTGGCGCAGCAGATCGGCGGGCGCCAGCGGCACGCCGAAGCGCGCGAGATAGGCGGGCGCGGCGCAGAGCACGCGGCGATTGGGCGCGAGCTGGCGCATGATCAGGCTGGAATCCGGCAGGCTGGCCTGACGGATCGCGACGTCGATCCCCTCCTTCACCAGGTCGAGCACCGCATCGGTCACGATCACCTGAACCCGCAGCCGGGGATAAAGTTCGGCCAGGGTGGCGAGACGGGGCGCGATCTGGCGCCGGCCGAAGGCGGCGGTACAGGTGACGCGCAGCAACCCTTCGACGGCGCCTTTCCGCGCCAGCACCGACTCCTCCGCCTCGGCGACATCGGCAAGGATGCGGCGGCAGCGTTCGAGAAACACCGCGCCCTCGTCGGTCAGGCTGAGCCGCCTCGTGGTGCGGTTCAGCAGGCGCGTGCCCAGCCGCGCTTCCAGCCGGGCCAGCCGCTTGGAAACCACCGCCAGCGACAGGCCAAGGCCGCGCCCGGCGGCGGACAGGCTGCCTTGCTCGACGCAGGCAGCGAAAATGCTGATGTCCGTCAGGCTTTCCAGCGGTCTCATTCTCAACTCATGAGCAAGAGTGAATTGCCATTGGCGATTATTCTCAACATTTCCGGAAAGGTCCATCGTCACACCACGTCAACCAGCGGAAGCCCCACATGTTTGATCTCTCTGGACAATCCGTGCTCGTCATCGGCGGCAGCTCCGGCATCGGCCGGGCAACCGCCGAGGCCACCAAGGCGCTGGGCGCCGCCGTCACCATCGCCGCCCGCAACCCGGAAAGACTGGCCGCCGTGGCGGCGGAGCTCGGCGTCGTCGGCGCCCCGCTCGACACGACCGACAATGCCTCGGTCGAAGCCTTCTTCGCCACGGCGCCCGTCTTCGATCATGTCGTCGTCAGCGCGGCGGCGACGAAGTCCGGCCCTGTCCGCGTGCTGCCGCCGGAGGCGGCGCGGGCGGCCATGGAGTCCAAGTTCTGGGGCGCCTATCACGTCGCCCGCTCGGCGCGGATCGCGCCCCAGGGCTCCCTCACCTTCATCACCGGCTATCTGAGCCAGCGGCCGAGCGCGGGGGCGACCACGCAGGGCGCGATCAACGCGGCGCTGGAGGGGCTGGCTCGGGGCCTCGCCCTCGAACTGGCGCCCGTCCGGGTCAACGCCGTCTCGCCCGGGCTGGTCGACACGCCGGTCTGGTCCGGCCTCGCGCCCGAGGCGAAGACGGCGATGTTCGCCCAGGCGGCGGCCCGCCTGCCGGCACGGATCACCGGCAAGCCCGAACATATCGCCCTGCAGGTGATCGCGGCCCTGCTCAATCCCTATATGACCGGCACCACCAGTTTCATCGACGGCGGCGGCCTGATCGCCTGATGGAGGAAAGACCCATGCATATTGACCTGACCGGCAAGACCGCGCTCGTTTCCGGCTCGACCGCCGGCATCGGCAAGGCCATCGCCACCGGCCTGGCCGCCAGCGGCGCCCGTGTCGCCATCAACGGCCGTGGCGCGTCCCGCGTCGATGCCGCCATCGCCGACATCGCGAAGGCGGTCCCGGGCGCGCGGCTGATCGCGGCCCCCGGCGACGTCTCGACCGCCGAGGGTGTCGCCGAGGTGCTGGCCGCCGTGCCCAAGGTGGACATCCTCGTCAACAACACCGGCATTTTCGAGCCTTCGGGCTTCTTCGACATCTCGGACGACGACTGGCGCCGGTTCTTCGAGGTGAATGTCCTGTCGGGCGTCCGGCTGTCGCGGGCCTATATGCCCGGGATGCTGGCGGCGAACTGGGGCCGGATCGTCTTCATTTCCTCGGAATCGGCGCTGCATATCCCGCCCGAGATGATCCACTACGGCGTCAGCAAGACGGCGCAGCTGGCGGTCGCGCGCGGCCTCGCGGAATTGACCGCGGGCACGGGCGTTACCGTGAATTCGGTCCTGCCCGGCCCCACCCGCTCGGACGGGGTCGAGGATTTCCTGCAGTCAATGGCGGCGGGCGCCGGCCAGTCGGTCGACGAGTTCGCCGCCGGCTTCGTTCGCCAGCTGCGGCCGACCTCGCTCCTCCAGCGTTTCGCCACGGTCGAGGAAGTCGCCAACATGGTGGTCTATGCCTGCTCGCCCCAGGCCTCCGCCACCAATGGCGCGGCGCTGCGGGTCGAGGGCGGCATCGTGCGCACCATCGCCTGAGCGTCGCGCGCGACATAATCCGTCAGCGCCCGGCCCAGGAGCTCGAAGACGGCGGCGATGCGCCGGCTGGCCCGCAAGTCCTCGTGACAAACGAGCCAGACCGGCAGCATCGGCCGGAACAGGTCGGGCAGCACGGGCACGAGCCCGGCCGCCGCCGCGATGCCATGCTGGCAGACGCCGATCCCCGCCCCCGCCTGAACGAGGGCGAGGTGGGCGACATGGCTGTCCACCCGGATCGCGAACATCTCGGGCGTCAGGGCAAGGCCCGCCGGGATTACGCCGCGCAAGGATGAGATATCCCGGTCCGGCCCGATCAGCGTGTGATGGCTAAGGTCGCCGATATGCTTCGGCATCCCTTCCCGCGCCAGATAGGCCGAACTGGCATGAAAGCCGAGGCCGATCTCCCCGATCCTTCGGGCCAGCAGGCTGCCCTGCAGCGGCCGGGTCATACGGATGGCGATATCGGCTTCCTGGCGCAGCAGATCCTCGCTCCGGTCCGAGAGCGACAATTCGATGGCGATGCCCGGATGCGCCCGGCGCAGATCGGCGATCATGGCCGGCAGGATGACGGTACCGACCATCTCGCTCGCGGTGACGCGGACGGTGCCGCTGGGCGCGTCCGCCCCGCCCGAGGCGGTACGGCGCAGGGCCGCCGCCGCGCTGGCCATGGCTTCCGCATGGGGACGCAGCGCCAGCGCCGTCTCGGTCGGTACCAGTCCTTTCGGCGAGCGGGTGAACAGCGGCGCGCCCAGCGCCGTCTCCAGCGCCGCGATGTGATGGCCGAGGGTCGGCTGCGACAGGCCGAGCAGCCGCGCCGCCGCCGACAGGCTGCCCCGGTCGAGCACGGCCAGCAGGCTGCGGTAAAGGTCCCAATCCGGCTCTGTCATAAATTTATTTATAGCAGAGACACGAAATATCGCAATTTCCGATAATTGAACGCTGGCCCATCCTGCCGCCATCGCAACCGACGACAGGAACAATCCCATGACCGGCAACGGCAAGACCGCCCTCATCCTCGGCATCACCGGCGGTGTCGGCGGCGCCACGGCCGCGGCGCTGCGCCGCCACGGCTGGACCATCCGCGCCCTCCTCCGCGATCCGGCGAAGCTGCCGGCCGGACAGGGGATCGACGGACGGCGGGGCGATGCCCTGGTGCCGGCGGATGTGATCGCGGCAGCAAAGGGGGTCGATGTCATCGTCCATGCCGTGAACCCGCCCGGCTATCGCAACTGGGAAACCACCGTGCTGCCCATGGCGCAGTCGACCATCGCCGCGGCGAAGGCCGAGGGCGCGCGCATCGTGCTGCCCGGCACGGTCTATAATTTCGGCAGCCATCCGCCCGCCCTCGCCGATGAAGACGCCCCGCAGGTGGCCGATACGAAGAAGGGCGCCATCCGCGTCGCGATGGAGCGGGCGCTGGAGACTTCGGGCCTGCCGGTGCTGATCCTG
>JAOZVS010000083.1 GCA_025869435.1 Zavarzinia sp. | reverse complement strand
CCTGCCGCCGCTGGAGCAAAGCGAGCGGGAAGCCCGCGCCACCCTCGCCCTGCTGCTCGGCCGGGGCGCGACCGGCTTCACCGTGACGGGCGCCAGTCTCGCCCCCGTGAAACTGCCCGCGGTGGTCGCCGGCCTGCCGGCCGATCTCCTGGCGCGCCGGCCGGACCTGAAACAGGCGGAAAGCCGTCTCGCCGCCGCCGATGCCGATATCGCGGCGGCCCGGGCGGCCTTCTTCCCGCAGGTGACGCTGAATGCCTCCATGGCGCTTCAGGGCGCGGCCTTCGGCGACCTGTTCGACCTGTCCTCGGCGACCTATGGCCTCGGCGCCTCGATCCTGCAGACGATCTTCGACGGCGGCCGCCTCGCCGCCCAGCGCGACCTCGCCGAGGCGCAGAAGATCGAACTGGTGGAGGCTTACCGCGCCGCCGTCCGCGCCGCCTTCGGTGATGCCGAGGTGGCCCTCGGCGCCGTCGATGCCCTGACCCGCCAGGGGCTGCTTCAGGACGAGGTGGTGGCGCAGGCCCGCCGCGCCCTCGACCTCGCGCAGATCCAGTACCGCGCGGGGGCGGCGGAGTTGCTCACCGTGCTCTCGGCCCAGCAATCGCTCTATGCCGCCGAGGATCAGGCGGCGCAGATCAAGCTCGCGCGCCTGTCCGCCCTCATCGGCCTCTACCGCGCCCTCGGCGGCGGCTGGCAGGCGGGGCAGGGTTAAAGGAGAGCGGCCCCCTCCCGCCAGGGGTCGATGACGGGAACACCCGCAGCCAGGAACGGGGCCGTGTCCCGCGTGGCGACGGCGAAACCGCGATGGTGGGCGATGGCGGCAATCTGTCCGTCGGCGAATCCGATGGCGCTGCCTTTCACCCGTGCTCGTGCCTGAAGACCGGAGAAAGCCCGTGCGGCTTCCGTGTCGAAGGGCAGGATGCGCGGGCCGAACAGGGTTTGCAGCAGGTCACCAAGTTTCTCGTCCAGCCCGTCGCGGCGCCGACCGGCGGGAAGGGCGGCAATGCCCGACAGCAATTCGGCGAGACTGACGGCGGTCAAATACAGGGTCTCCGCCACCTGGGCATCGAGCCAGGCCCGGACAGCCGGGTCACCGGCAACGCGCATCGGCTCGGAGATCACATTGGTATCGAGGATGATCATTCGAAAATCGCCGGATCGACCGGGGTCGGGTCCCGCTCGATATCGAGATCCACGCCGCCTAACTCGCCGCCGAACGCCGCCAGAGCCGTGCCCAACTTGACCCGTTCCGGTGGCCGTACCGCGTTTTCCAGGATCGCGCGGATCTCCGCCTCGGTGCTGCGTCCATGGGCGGCTGCCCGCGCCTTCAGCGCACGATGGGTTTCTTCCGAGAGATTGCGTATGGTGACGGCGGACAAGGTGGCGCCCTGATATCAATTCCGAGAGAATGATATCAAAATGTTGCGGGCCGCGCAAGGAATGCCGCGACCTGCTGTGTTGGTTCTCGGAATAGATGGCGGCCTTCTTGCCAAAATTTGCCATGGGGCTAATCTCAAACCCCATGACGACCATGAATATTTCCCTGCCCGATGCCCTGAAGGCCTTCGTTGATGAACAGGTCGAGGCACAGGGCTTCGGATCGTCCAGCGAATATGTTCGGGCCCTGATCCGCCGCGACCTGGAGCGGGAGCAGTTGCGCCGCCTGTTGCTCGACGGGGCTGAATCGGCTTTGACCGCGCCGGTGGACGATGCCTATTTCCAGGCCCTGCGCGCGCGTGCGGCGGGTGACCCGGGGCCTTGACGGCGAAGCCGATCGCGCTTCGAGCACGGGCGCGGCAAGATGTGGAAGCCGCCGTCGATCATTATCGGGAGGTGGCCGGCGAGCTGGTCGCTCTCGGTTTTGTCGATGCCCTGCAAAAGGGGATCGGGCATATCTGTCGGCACCCGGGAAGTGGCTCCACGCGATATGCCGTCGACCTGAACCTGCCGGGCCTGCGATCCTGGCCCTTGCGGCGCTACCCCTTCATCCTTTTCTATGTGGAGCGCGAGGCGAACATCGATCTCTGGCGTATCCTTCGCGCCGACCGGGACCTGCCGCTTTGGCTGCGGCCATCCGACGCCTGACGCCGATCCGCTTGCACCCCCTGAGACTCTCCGCTATATAGCCCGCTTCCATCGCGAGGCCGGGCGAAAAGGGCTGCCTGGGCCATGCTTAATGATCCTTCGGATCAAGGAGGTTGAAATGCCCAAGATGAAGACGAAGAGCGGAGCGAAGAAACGCTTCTCTCTGACCGGGACCGGCAAGGTCAAGGCGCTTCAGGCCGGGAAACGTCACGGCATGATCAAGCGCACCAACAAGCAGATTCGCAATCTTCGCGGGTCGACCATCCTCTTCAAGGCGGATGGCGACAACGTGAAGAAGTATTTCCTGCCGAATTCGTAACGGAGGGCTGAGATATGTCGCGCGTGAAACGTGGCGTGACCGGCCATGCCCGTCACAAAAAAGTTCTGGATATGGCCAAGGGTTATCGCGGTCGCGGTAACTCGTCCTTCCGGATCGCCATCGAGAAGGTCGAAAAGGGCCTTCAGTATCAGTATCGCGATCGTCGCGCCCGCAAGCGCAACTTCCGCGCCCTGTGGATCCAGCGCATCAACGCGGCCGTCCGCGAGCATGGCCTGACCTACAGCCGATTTATCGACGGTCTCGCGAAGGCGGGCGTCGAGGTCGACCGCAAGGTCCTCTCCGACCTCGCCATCCGCGAGCCCGGCGCCTTCAAGGCGCTGGTCGAGCAGGCGCGGGCGGCTCTCCCCACCGAGGCCTGACCCCCACCTGCTGGCCGGCGCCAAATCGCTGGCATTCGTCCCCGGGGTTTGATAACCCCGGGGGCAACCGCGCCCAATGGATCGTAATGGGCGCTGGAACCGCGCCCGACGGATCGAGTGGGCGCTGGATTGGGGTCGATCATGAGTAATTTGAACGGTCTCGAGGCCGAGGTCCTGGCCGCCGTCACCGGCGCCGCCGACCTTGCCGCCCTCGATGAAGTGCGCGTCGCCGCCCTTGGCAAGAAGGGCCGCGTCACCGACCTGATGAAGACCCTGGGCGCCATGGCCCCGGATGAACGGAAGGCCTTCGGCGCCGCCGTCAATCAGGTGAAGGACCGGATTTCGGACGCGATCGCCGCGCGGAAAGCCACCCTCGAAGACGCTGCCCTTGATGCCCGCCTCGCCGCGGAGCGCCTCGACGTCACCCTGCCCATCGCCGCGCAAGCCGCCGGCCGCATCCATCCGGTCACCCAGGTGACCGAGGAATGCATCGAGATTTTCGGCGCCATGGGCTTTGCCCTCGCCGAAGGGCCGGATATCGAGGACGACGAGCATAATTTCACCGCGCTGAATTTCCCGCCGGGCCACCCCGCGCGCGAAATGCACGACACGTTCTTCCTGCCGCCCAATCAGGCCGGCGAGAAGGTCCTGCTGCGCACCCACACCTCCCCGGTGCAGATCCGCACGATGAAGGGCAAGACCCCGCCCATCCGCGTGATCGCCCCCGGCCGCACCTATCGCTGCGACAGCGACCAGACCCACACCCCGATGTTCCACCAGATCGAAGCTCTGGTGATCGAGAAGAACATCCACATGGGTCACCTGAAGGCGACGATCGAGCATTTCGCCGCCGCCTTCTTCGAGGTGGAGCAGGTGAAGATCCGCTTCCGCCCCAGTTTCTTCCCCTTCACCGAACCCTCGGCGGAGGTCGATATCGGCTGCGCCCGCACCAAGGATTCGATCCGCATCGGCCAGGGCGACGACTGGCTGGAAATCATGGGCTGCGGCATGGTCCACCCGAACGTGATCCGCAATTGCGGTCTCGACCCCGACGAGTGGCAGGGCTTTGCCTTCGGCATGGGCCTCGACCGGATCGCCATGCTGAAATATGGCATTCCCGATCTTCGGGCCTTCTTCGAATCCGATCTGCGCTGGCTGCGGCACTATGGTTTCGCCGCGCTCGACCTGCCGACCCTGGGCGGAGGGCTGTCGCGATGAAATTCACCGTCAACTGGCTGAAAGAGCATCTCGACACGCTGGCCACCGCCGCCGAGATCGCCGAGAAGCTGACCGCCATCGGCCTCGAGGTCGAGGAGGTGGACGACCGCGGCGCGACCCTGCGTCCCTTCACGGTCGCCCATGTCCTGACGGCCGTGCAGCATCCCAATGCCGACAAGCTGCGCCTGTGCACCGTCGATGCCGGCGATGGCGCGCCCTATCAGGTCGTCTGCGGCGCGCCCAATGCCCGCGCCGGGCTGAAGGTCGTCTTCGCCCGCATGGGCACCACCATTCCCGTCAACGGCATGGTGCTGAAGCCGACCGCCATTCGCGGCGTGGATTCGCAGGGCATGATGTGCTCGATGCGCGAAATGGGCCTGGGCGAGGATCACGACGGCATCATCGAGTTGCCCGAAGATGCCCCCATCGGCGTGCCCTTCGCGCAAGTGCTCGGCCTCGACGATGCGGTGATCGACATCGCCGTGACGCCGAACCGCCAGGATTGCCTCGGCGTCGCCGGCATCGCCCGCGACCTCGCCGCCGCCGGCCTCGGCACCCTGAAGACCCCGGCGATCGAGAAAGTGCCGGGCCAGTTTCCCTGTCCGGTCACCGTTCGCCTTGGCGACGATGTGAAGGACAAGGCCTGCCCGATCTTCACCGGCCGCCTGATCCGGGGTGTGAAGAACGGGCCGAGCCCGGCCTGGCTGAAAAGCCGGCTGGAGGCCATCGGCCTTCGCCCGATCTCGATCCTGGTCGACATCACCAATCTCGTCACCTTCGACCGCGCCCGGCCGCTCCATGTCTTCGACGCGGCCAAGCTGACCGGCGGCATCCATGTCCGCTTCGGCCGCGACGGCGAGACGGTGGAAGGCCTCGACGGCAAGACCCACAAGGTCGATGGCGCCACGGTCGTCATCGCCGATGATGCCGGCACCCTCGGCCTCGGCGGTATCGTCGGCGGCGTGCCGTCGTCGGTCTCGGACGAGACGGTCGATGTCTTCGTCGAATCCGCGCATTTCGATCCCTATACGATCGCGGCGACCGGCCGGCGCACCGGCGTCCAGTCCGATGCCCGCCACCGGTTCGAGCGCGGTGTCGACCCGAAGTCGGCGCTCGATGGTCTCGAACTGGCGACGAAGCTGATCCTCGACCTCTGCGGCGGCACGCCGTCCGAGGTGGTGGTGGCCGGTGATTTCCCGGCCGATTTCCCGACGCAGAGCTTCCGCCCGCACCGGGTGGAGAAGCTGACCGGGATGCTGGTGCCCGAATTCGAGATGGCGCGCATTTTCGAGGCCCTGGGCTTCGGTGTCGCCAAGGCGGAGGAGCCCTGGGTGATCACGGTGCCGTCCTGGCGCCGCGATATCGAGGGCGAGGCCGATCTCGTCGAGGAAGTCGCCCGCATCAACGGCCTCGACCGCTTGCCGGTGCTGCCGCTGCCCATGACTTCGGTTGTGCCGGTGCCGGCCCTGTCACCTTCGCAGAAGCGCAACCGCCTGGCCCGCCGCCTGCTGGCGACGCGGGGCATGGTCGAGACGGTGAATTACAGCTTCATCCCCGAGACCCATGCCGCCGCCTTCGGCTGGACGGACCCGGCGCTCAAGGTCGCCAATCCGATCTCGGTCGAACTCGCCGTCATGCGCCCGCATCTGGTGCCGAGCCTCGCCGGCGCCGCCGTGCGCAACGCCGCGCGCGGCAACGAGGATCTCGCCCTGTTCGAGGTCGCCGGCACCTACCACGGCATCGCGCCGAAGGACCAGAAGTCGATCGCCGCCGGGCTTCGCACCGGCCATACCGCGCCCCGCCAGTGGCAGGGCGGGCGCCGCCCGGTCGATGTCTTCGACGTGAAGGCCGATGTCTTCGCCCTTCTCGCCGAACTCGGCGCGCCGGTCGCCAACCTCAGCGTCGCCGCGGAAGCCCCGGCCTGGGCCCATCCCGGTCAGTCCGGCGTCGTCAAGCTGGGGCCGAAGACCGTGATCGCCAGTTTCGGCGCCCTGCACCCGAAGATCGCGAAACTGCTGGACCTCGAAGGCCCGGCCATGTTCTTCGAGGTCGACCTCGACGCCATTCCGGCGGCCAAGGCCCGGGCGTCCAAAGAGAAGGGGCCGCTGGTCCTGTCCGACTTCCAGGCGGTCAGCCGCGATTTCGCCTTCCTCGCCGACGACGGTGTGGCGGCGGAAGCCCTGATCCGCGCGGTGAAGGGCGCCGACAAGGCGCTGATCGCCGATGTCTCGATCTTCGATCTCTATCGCGGCACCGGCGTTCCCGAGGGCAAGGTTTCGATTGCGCTTGCGGTCCGGCTGGAACCCAAGGACAAGACCCTGTCCGAACAGGATATCGAAGCCGTCTCCGCCAAGATCGTCGCCGGTGTCGCCAAGGCGACCGGCGCCACTTTGAGAAGTTGACCCCAAGGGCCATGACCGACCTGTCGCATATCCGCAATTTCTCGATCGTGGCCCATATCGACCACGGCAAGTCCACGCTTGCCGACCGGCTGATCCAGACCTGCGGCGGCCTGACCGCGCGCGAGATGACCGAACAAGTGCTCGATTCCATGGATATCGAGCGTGAACGCGGCATCACCATCAAGGCCCAGACCGTCCGCCTCGAATACAAGGCCAAGAACGGCGAGACCTATCTGCTGAACCTGATGGACACGCCCGGTCACGTCGACTTCGCCTATGAAGTCTCGCGCTCGCTCGCGGCCTGCGAGGGCGCGCTCCTCGTCGTCGACGCCTCCCAGGGTGTCGAGGCCCAGACCCTCGCCAATGTCTATCAGGCGATGGACGCCAATCTCGAGATCGTGCCGATCCTGAACAAGATCGACCTGCCGGCGGCGGAGCCCGAACGCATCCGCGCCCAGATCGAGGATGTGATCGGCATCGACGCTTCCGAAGCCCTGCTGGTTTCGGCCAAGTCGGGCATCGGCATCGAGGATACGCTGGAAGCCATCGTCCACCGCCTGCCGCCGCCCAAGGGCGACGTCAACGCCCCCCTGAAGGCGCTGCTGGTCGACAGCTGGTATGATGCCTATCTCGGCGTCGTCATTCTCGTCCGCGTCGTCGACGGCGAGATCCGCAAGGGCCAGAAGATCAAGATGATGGCCGCCAACAAGGTCCATCTGGTCGAGCGGGTCGGTATCTTCACGCCGAAGAAGGTCGTGGTCGACAAGCTGGGCCCGGGCGAAATGGGCTTCATCACCGCGGCGATCAAGGAAGTGGCCGATACCTCGGTCGGCGATACGATCACCGACGAGCGGAAGCCCACGGAAACACCGCTGGCGGGCTTCAAGCCCTCGGTCCCGGTCGTGTTCTGCGGGTTGTTCCCGTCCGATGCCGCCGAATTCGACACGCTGCGCGACAGCCTGGCGAAACTGCGCCTCAACGACGCCAGCTTCCAGTTCGAGATGGAAAGCTCGGCCGCGCTCGGCCTCGGCTTTCGCTGCGGCTTCCTCGGCCTCCTCCACCTCGAAATCATCCAGGAGCGGCTGGAGCGGGAGTTCGACCTCGATCTGATCACCACCGCGCCCTCGGTCGTCTATCACGTCTATATGACCGACGGCACGATGGAGGAGATGCATAATCCGGCCGACATGCCGGACCCGGTGAAGATCGCCCGCATCGAGGAGCCGTGGATCAAGGCGACGATCTTCGTGCCCGACACCTATCTCGGCGATATCCTCAAGCTCTGCCAGGACCGGCGCGGCGTTCAGGTCGAACTGACCTATGCCGGCAACCGGGCCATGGCGGTTTATCGCCTGCCGCTGAACGAAGTGGTGTTCGATTTCTACGACCGGCTGAAATCGGTCTCGCGCGGCTATGCGTCTTTCGATTACGCCCTCGACGGCTATCTGGAAGAAGACCTGGTGAACATGTCGATCCTGGTGAATCAGGAGCCGGTCGATGCTCTCGCCATGATCGTGCACCGCACGAGGGCCGAGACCCGAGGCCGCCAGCTCTGCGAGCGGCTGAAGGATCTCATTCCCCGCCAGTTGTTCCAGATCGCCATTCAGGCGGCGATCGGTGGCCGTATCGTCGCCCGCGAGACGGTGAAGGCGATGCGGAAGGACGTGCTGGCCAAATGCTATGGCGGCGACGTCTCGCGCAAGCGCAAGCTCCTTGACAAGCAGAAGGCCGGCAAGAAGCGGATGCGCCAGGTCGGCAATGTCGAGATCCCGCAGGAAGCCTTCATCGCCGCCCTCAAGATGGACACGGACTGAGGGCGCGTTCCGTCCCCGTCCGATTTATCTTGGCCGGGGACGGCCCCGGCGCGTAGACATGCCCGCATCTTACAGGGAAGGCATGATCGATGGCCGACGATAACGACGAATACGTTTACGATGAAGCGACCGGCGAATGGCGCCCGGCCTCCGAGGTGGCGGCAGCCAAGGCGGCGGACAGCGAGGTTCGCGACGCGGCGGGCAATGTGCTCGCCGACGGCGATCAGGTGACCCTGATCAAGGACCTGAAGGTCAAGGGCACCAGCACCACCCTGAAGCAGGGCACGGTGATCAAGACGATCCGCCTGACCGACAATCCCGAGGAAATCGATTGCCGCTTCGAGGGCATCAAGGGCCTCGTGCTGCGCACCGAATTCGTGCGGAAGCGCTGATCGCCGGACGGGCCGCGCCATGTCGAAGACCACAAAGGCAACCCTCGCGCTGAAGGCGGCCGGCGTCGCCTTCGACCTCGTCACCTATGATTACGACCCCGATGCCGACAGCATCGGCCTGCAGGCGGCGGAAGCGATCAACGAGCCGCCGTCGCGCGTCCTCAAGACCCTGATGGCGGAAGTGGACGGCAGGCCGGTCTGCGTCGTCGTGCCGTCCGATGCCCAGGTCTCGATGAAGAAGCTGGCGGTGGTCTTCCAGGGCAAGGCGGCGGCGATGATGAAGCCCCCGGCGGCCGAACGCCTGACCGGTTTTGTCGTCGGCGGCATCAGCCCCTTCGGCCAGAAGCGGAAAGTCCCGACCGCGATCGAGGAAAGCGCGTTGCTGGAGCCCTATGTCTTCGTCAACGGGGGGCAGCGCGGCTTGCAGGCGAAACTGTCGCCGGCCGACGCCGTGGCGGCCCTCGGCGCGCTTGTCGCCGACCTTACGATGTGAACAGGCGCTGCACCCGTTCCCGCTTGCGGAAGGCGACCAGCAGCACGAGACCGATCAGGCCGAACAGCACGAGGCCGGGCACCCGCAGCAGGGTGGTGATGCCGGGGTTCCAGACTTCGGGGAAGGTATGGCCGGCGATCGCGTCGCCGATGGCGATCATGCTGTTGGCATCGAGGGCGGCCCAGAGCTCGCCGAGGCCCAGCAGGCCGAACGCTCCCCGTTCGAGCATGGCCATGACATCGGCCCCGAGGCACATCAGCGCCAGCGCGACGGAAACCCAGCCCAACAATCGACCGACCATACGCTCGCCCTCCCGGCTCGCTGCGGCGCATCATGACAAGGGGTGGAGACAATCTCAACAATGGGGCGACAATGGGGCCAGGCTATCGCACGCCTTTGCCGCACATGGGGTTGCGCCCCGCCGCGACTTCGCTATATTGCCGCCCTCGCCGGACGGTCATCGACCGACTCCGGCCTGCGGAGGGGTGGCCGAGTGGTTGAAGGCGCACGCCTGGAAAGTGTGTATACGGGAAACCGTATCGTGAGTTCGAATCTCATCCCCTCCGCCACTTCAGTCCCTGAGTGGGCACTGAGTTTACGCCACTTCCCGCCACAAGCGTCTGTAGCAGCCGGGACTTCGATCCCATGATACGAACCTCGCCTTCAGCTACCTCGACGCGCTGCGCGAGCGCACGCAGGTGGTCGCGGCGATAACCGCCGCTTTCCAGCCGGATACGGTCGCGGGCGGTTGCGGCGAACTTTCGCAGCATCTGTGGCGTCACCGCCTTCTGGCCGGTGTTCTGAAGCATGGCCTGCGCCCGGTCGGCATCGGCCTTGGCCTGATCGCGGATGGCTTTGAGGCCGTCGATACGATCTTTCAGCGCCGGATCGTTCAGATCGGCAACGCCCGCCTCGATGGCGTCATAGAGCCGCTTGAGGCGTAGTTCCGATTCGGCTGAGCGCTTGTTTAACTCGGCGATATGCTCGCGGCGGCGCTCGGCGTGTTCTTCCCTCCGGTCGAGTGCTGCGGCAAGAACGGTTTCCAACCGCTCGGGTTGGAGTAGCTGTTTCTCAAGGTGATTGACGACCAGATCGTCCAGCTTCTCCATCGGCACGGCCATGCCCTCGCAGGCGGTCGGCCCCTGCCGCGCCTTCATTGAACAGGCATAATAACGATAGCGCCCGCCCTTGCCGGTACGGATGGTCATGGCCCCGCCGCACTTGGCGCAATGGATCAGGCCGGTCAGCATGGTCGGGCCGCT
>JAOZVS010000082.1 GCA_025869435.1 Zavarzinia sp. | reverse complement strand
CTTTCCTTTCGTCACCCCGGCGAAGGCCGGGGTCTCGACCCGGAAAGGGCGCCTCGGGCCAGCGTCAGTCCGGCCACACCGCGACGGTCGCCGCCGGGTCCCAGCCGACCTCGACCGTGGCGCCTTCCGCCGGCAGGGCCTCGGCATTCTCGATCGCGAGATTGAGGCCGAGGGCCTGACCCGAGGCGCAGCGAAGTGACACTTCGGCGTGGGTGCCGAGGAAGATGGCGGCTTCGACCGTAGCAACGCGGCTGTTGGGGCCGGGGCCGAGCAGGAGTTTCTGCGGGCGGAGGGCGAGGAGGAGGTTGTCGCCGATTTCGGCCGGCCGCTCGCCTAAGGCATGGATCACGGGGCCGTCGGCGGTGTCGAGGGTGGCGATGCCGGCGTCTATGCCCGTCACCTTGCCCTCGATGAAATTGCTCTTGCCGAGGAAGTCGGCGACGAAGCGGGTCTCGGGCGCGTCATAGAGCGCGCGGGGGGCGCCCAGCTGTTCGATCTTGCCGGCGCGCATGATGGCGATCCGGTCGGACATCGCCATCGCCTCTTCCTGATCGTGGGTGACATTGACGAAGGTGCGGCCGAGGCGGCGGTGCAGCTGGCGGAGTTCCAGCTGAAGGTCGTGGCGCAGCTTCTTGTCGAGGGCGCCCATCGGCTCGTCGAGAAGGAGCATCCTGGGCGAGAACACGAGGGCGCGGGCCAGCGCCACGCGCTGCTGCTGCCCGCCCGAGAGCTGCTTGGGCAGGCGGGTGGCGAGGTGGCCGAGCTGCACGAGGTCGAGGGCATCGCGCACCTTGGTCGCGATCTCGGGTTTGGCCAGCCCCCGCACCTTCAGCGGATAGGCGACATTGTCGGCGACGCTCATATGCGGGAACAGGGCATAGCCCTGGAACACCACGCCGAAATCCCGTTTCTCGGGCGCGAGGGCGGTGATCGAGGTCCCGCCCACGAAGATATCGCCGTGGGTCGGCTCGACGAAACCGGCGAGGGCCATCAGCAGCGTGCTTTTGCCCGAGCCGGACGGCCCGAGCAGGGTGAGGAATTCACCCGCCGCGACATGAAGGTTCACATCGTCGAGGGCGCGGAAGTCGCCGTAATATTTGGAGAGACCGTAGAGCCTTATATCCTGGCCGGCGCTTTCGTCCGTCATGATGCTTCCTTGGATTTGGCGCGGGCAAGGTCACGCAGCAGGTAGAGGGCGGCGACGACCACGGTCGCCCCGATCATCAGGGTGGAAACCGCGGCGACCGCGGGGTCGATATTGTCGCGGATGTCGGACCAGATCTTGCGCGGCAGGGTATGGACGCTGCGCGACGAGACGAAGAGCGTGACGATGATCTCGTCCCACGAGATGACGAAGGCGAACAGCCCGCCGGTGAGAAGGCCGGCCTTCACATTGGGCACGATCACGTCGCGCACGGTGCGGAACGGCCCGGCGCCCAGGCTGCGCGCCGCCTGGGCGATGCGCGGGTCCAGCCCTTCGAGCGCGGCCGAGACGGTCATGAAGACGAAGGGCATGCCGAGGATGGCATGGGACAGGATGACGCCGAAGACCGTGTCGAACAGGCCGAGGGTGACCCAGGCCCGCGACAGGGCGAGGGCGGTGACGATGGGCGGCACGATCATCGGCATCAGGGCGAGCACGCCGATGACCCGGGCGGCCTTGCCGCCGATATGCCACAGGCCGATCGCCGCCGCGCCGCCGGTGAGCGTCGCGATCAGCGTGGCGCCGATGCCGACCATGGCGCTGTCGCCGAGCGCGCCCAGCCAGGCATCCTCGGTGAAGACGCTGGCGTAATGGCGCAGGGACAGCTCGCCCTGCGGCATCGACAGATAGCGCTCGGGCGTCAGCGACAGCGGCACCGAGATGAACATGGGCGCCAGCAGGAAGCCGATGACGATCCAGGCGATGGTGACGGTGAGGATCAGCCCGGGGGTGAGGCGGCGGGTCATCAGCCGAAGCCTTTCTTCAGGCCGACCGTCTTCGCCATGATGCCGATCAGGACGAGGGTGAGGACGAGAAGGACGACCGATTGCGCCGCGCCGAAACCCCAGCGCACGGTCTGGAGGATGGCGACGGAGACCGATTCGGCCAGCATGACCACGCGGCCACCGCCCAGAATGGCGGGCGTCACATAGAAGCCGAGGCCGAAGACGAAGACGATGACCGTCGCGGCGAAGACGCCGGGCAGGGTCAGCGGCAGATAGACCTTGAGGAAGGTGGTGCCCGCGCCGGCACCGAGGCTGCGCGAGGCGAAGAGCAGGCGCTGGTCGATGCCGCGCATCACCGCGAAAATGGGCAGGACGGCATAGGGGATCAGGTAATGCACCATGCCGATGATGACGCCCAGCTCGTTGCGGACGAGGGACAGGGGTTCGTCGATGACGCCCGACTGCATCAGCCAGTCGTTCACCGGCCCCTGATCGCGCAGCAGCACGAGCCAGGAGAAGGCGCGGATCAGCACGGAAATCCACAAGGGCACGAGCACCGCGACGACGAGGATGCGCTGATGCGTCTCGCGCACATGGGCCATGGCGAAGGCGACGCAGAAGCCGAGCAGGATGGAGATCACGGTCGTGATCGCGCAGATGCGTAAGGTCGTCAGCAGCACCTTCACGGGGCCGCTGGCGGTCACCAGCCGTTCGTAATTGTCGATGCCCGGCTTCGGGTCCGTCACGCTGAGCAGCAGGACATTGCCCAGCGGCAGCAGGTAGAGACAGACGACGATGATCAGGATCGGCGCGACCAGCCACCAGTGCGGGTCGAGACGGCCCCGCGCATTGCGCAGGGCCTCCCGAAAACCGGCCGGTCGTTGGATTGAATCAGCCGGCAACGGCGTCGAGCCAGGTGTTCAGTTCGGTATCGTAATTGTCGGCATACCACTGTTCGTTGCGGATGATGCCGACATCGAGATGCGACGTCGGGTTGAGGCGCTTCTGCTCCTCGGTCAGCAGGGCGAGGGCGGCCGGGTTGGCCGGGCCGTTGCCCATGGCGTCCAGCAGCTTGATCTGCTTCTTGGGGTCCTGGGTCGAGGCGATGAATTTCTGCGCCTCGGCGACATGCTTGCCGCCCTTCGGAATGCACCAGGCACCCGGGCTGGCGATCTGCTGGTTCCAGATCCAGCCCACGCGACCCTTGGTGTCGCGCTCGAGCACCGAACAGCGGGTGTTCCAGATGTTGCCCATGACGACTTCGCCGTCGAGGAACAGCTGCTGGCTCGACGCGCCAGAATCCCACAGCACGAGGTTGTCGCCGAGCGACTTCACCATCTCGACGACCAGCTTCATGTCGATCGGATAGACCTCTTCCGGCTTCTTGCCGGCGGCCAGCATGAAGATTTCCGGCATCCCCATGAACCACTTCCACAGGGTGCGCTTGCCCGGGAACTTCTTCAGGTCGAAGAAGTCGGCCCAGCTGGTCGGCGCTTCCGGCAGCTTGGTCTTGTCATAGGCGAGAACATAGGAATAGACGTAGTTGCCGGCCGAGAGCGGGAACTTGTTCCACTCGAAATAGCCCTTGGGATCGACCACGGAATAGTCGATCGGCTCCAGGTAGTCGGGGCCGAGCTGCAGGCCGTAGAAGCCGTCGCCGTCCGAAACGTCCCAGATCACGTTCTTCTCGTCGACCATCTTCTTGATGTTGCCCGGCAGCGGCCCGGCGCCATCGATATTCACCTTGGTGCCGGTCGCTTCGGCGAAGGGCGTGGTCCAGGCGTCGGCATAGGCCTTGACCGCGTCGCCGCCGAAATTGGAAATGGTGATCTCGCCGGCCGCCAGCGCGCGCTTCGAGCCGAGGCCAACGCCGGCCGCGGAAACGCCCAGAATCGCGCAAAGGCTCAGGAAATCACGCCGGTTCACCCGGCCGCGAGCGTAGAGTTCCTTTGCCATCGCAAGGGAATCCTGCCGGTGAAGGTCTCGATCCATGCCGCTCTCCACATCTATTGCCTGGCCGCCTGTCGTCCGGGCATGATCACTTTTTAATGCACTTATGTTGCACCGCACGATGATGAAAACCAAACCTTTAGTTAAGTGGAGTCTAAACTGAAGAAGGTCACCACGGCCGCGCGGACCCAGCAGGTCTTTCGCGGCGCGATTTCCGACGGCGATCTGCGCCTCATGCGGGTCTTCCGCACCGTGGTCGAAAACGGCGGCTTCACGGCGGCGGAGGTCGCCCTGAACAAATCGAAATCGGCCATCAGCCTCGATATCGCCCATCTCGAACAGCGCATGGGCACGAAACTCTGCGTGCGCGGCCGGGCCGGCTTCCGCCTGACCGACGAGGGGCAGATCGTCTATCTCGCCGCTCTGCAGCTGTTCAATGACGTCGAGAAATTTCGCGACCGGGTGGCCACCGCCGTCAAGGCCCTGACCGGCCGGGTCTCGCTTCTGCTGGTCGACAATCTGGTCTCGGTCGCGGCCGGGCCGATGACGCGGGCGATCGCTGAATTCGTCCGTCGCCATCCCAAGGTGGAAATCACCATGGAATCGGCGACGCCGGCCGGGGTCGAACAGGGCATCCTCGAGGGCGAGGCGGATCTGGGTGTTTCGGTCGTGCCGCGGGAAATCGCGGCGATCGAGATGATCCCGCTGTTCCGCGAGGAGTTGCGGCTCTATTGCAGCCGGGGCCATGAACTGGCCCAGCGCGGCCTGTCGGGCCTGACCCCGGACGAGGTGAAGGAACACCGGCTGGTCATGCCGGGCGTGACCGAGGACCCCGCCTTCGGCGCCGTGGTCGCGGGTTTTCGCAAGGACGCCAAGGCCAGCAATATCGACTGCCGCATCCTTCTCGTGCTGTCGGGCGCCTTCCTCGGCTTCCTGCCGCCCCATTTCGCCGATCCCTGGATCGAGAGCGGCGAATTGATGGAGGTGATGCCGGAGCATTTCAGGACCGAGAACACCTTCTATGTGATGTTCAAGAAATCCGCCCGCCAGAGCGCCGCCGCCTCGGCCTTCCTCTCCATCCTGCTCGGCCATTTCGAGAAGGCCAAGCGGATGGAGGTGACGAAGCTCGGGCAGCTGGTGTGAAACCAGTGACGGCGCCTTTGCCGGCACGAGATCCCGGCCTTCGCCGGGATGACGCTCCTGTTGAAATCGTCACTCCGGCGAAGGCCGGAGTCTCGATCCGAGCGGGCGCTGAACTCACGCCTCGGCGAACAGGCGGCGGGCGTGGTCGCGCAGGATCAGGGCGTCCTCCGCCCGGTCCGAGAGTTCGAGGCCATCCGCCCCGGTGATCGCATAGTCGCGGGGGCCGAGCTCGCAGAGGAAGATCAGCCTGTCGTCGGCACCCGCGCGCTGCTTCCACAGGCGGAAACCTTCGGCCCACCAGCCGAGGAAGAGGTCGAGCCAGGGCCTGGTCTGCGGGAATTGCACCGGCAGCTGCACCTGGCAGCGGCTGGCGATCCGGCCCTGGAACGAGTCGGAACGTGCGAGCAGGCGGCTGATCTGGCCATGATATTCGGCATAGAGCGGGAAGGTCATCTCCCGGCCGACGACATAATGCGACAGGTCGGCGGCAAGCCGCATCTCGGGGATGGCGTCGAGCAATTGCAGGGTCGCGAACATGTCGTTGGTGATGCAGTTGCGGTGGGTCTCGAACTGCAGCGGCACGCCTTCCTCGGCGGCGAGGCGCAACCAGTCGCGAATGACCGGGATCATGCCGTCGACACTGACCGGCATCACCTGGCCGACGACGACGACGAAGGGCGCGCCGATGTCCTTGGCGAGGTGAAGGGCGGGGCGCAGGTCCTCGATCGACTTCGGAAAGGCGGTCAGCAAGCCGCCGAGGCCGGTGCGCGCGAAATGCGGCACCGTCTCTTTCGCCTGCTCGAGGGTGAGGGCGCCGAGGTCGATCGCCATGCCCTCATAACCGGCGGCCTTCACCGCGTCGAAGCGTTCTCCCACCGGCGTCTCGGGGACGCCGGGGGTGCGCTGCTCGGTCGCCCACAGGGCCTGATAGACGGAAAGCTCAGGCATTGACCGCCACCTTCGCGTCTTCCCGGTTGGTGTGATCGGTGATCCAGGGCCGGTCCATCGGATAGTCGGCCTCGGTATGGCCGGCCAGTTTCTTCATCACCTGCCACTGGAAGCCGAGATAGGTCATCGAATAGGGCTTGATGCCGTTGCCGTCGAAAATCTCGGCATGGAGCTGCTTCAGCTTCCAGAACGGCACCCCCGGGAAGGCGTGATGGGCGGTGTGATACTGCATGTTCCAGCAGACCCAGCGCAGCAGGGCGTTGGTGCGGGTCGAGCGGGTGTTGGTCAGGATGTTCTGCTCGTGCGACAGGCCGAGATGCTCGATCGTGTTCTGCAACTGATGCGCCCATTTGGTCAGCAGCAGCGGCGCCAGCCAGTATTGGACGGCGGCCCAGCTGCCGAACCACACCGAGACGCCGGCGATGATCAGATAGCCCAGCATGTGCAGCCGCGCCTCGAGGATCACGTCCTTGCGGCGGACCTCGGGGATATAGGGCTCGATCACGATGCCGAAGCAGAAGCGCAGGATGCGGGCGATGCGCGAATACCAGTAGGTCGGCCCAAGGAACCACATCAGATAGCCGAACAGGGAATAGGGGCCGCGCACCAGCTCGCCGTCCTTTTCCCAGTCCTGGGTGTGGCGATGATGGGCGGTGTGCTGGATCTGGTCGAAATCGCGCGGGTACAGCAGGATGAAACCGGTGAGCCGGCCGAAGATCTCGTTCAGGCCACGGGTCTTGAACACGGTCCAGTGGGACAGTTCATGCTGGCCGGCATAGAGAAAGTTGAGCAGCGCACCATGAATCAGGAAGGCGGGAACCGCCCACCAGCTGCCCCAGGTCTGGGACAGCAGCCAGCCCGTGGCCAGGATGGCGGCGAAATGGCTGACCAGCTGCAGGGCACCGGCGGCGTCGGAACGCTTGGATAATTCATGCAGGCGCGCCGGTTTGATCAGGGTTTTGCGAACGAAGACTTCATCCATGGCGCCGGGACTCCTGGCTCGAACTGGAACAATGCCAGGATGATCGGCCACCTTGTCGCGTGGGGAAATCCGAAGACCGATAATGTCACTTGAGTGAATGCTGAACCAATCAGAGCGTAGGCGGCGCCGGGCGGGAGGCGACATAGAGGGCGCAGGCCAGCATCAGCACCGCGACACCCGCGGCCAGCCACGCCCCGGGCCGGCTGCCGAAGAAGAACAGACCATAGCCCAGCGTCATGCCCGAGAGGGCGAAGGCCTTGCCCCGGCGCGAAATCGCGCCATGGCGTCGCCAGTCGCGCAAGGTGGGGCCAAAGCGCGGGTGGTCCATCAGCCAGGCTTCGAGCCGGGGTGACGAGCGGGCGAAACAGGCCGCCGCCAGGATCAGGAAAATGGTGGTCGGCATGACGGGCAGGAAGGCGCCGACAATGCCGAGGCCCACCATCACGAGACCGAGCACCAGGAAAAAGCCGCGCCTTGCGCTGTCCATACCCGCCACCGCGAAACTGCCGCCCGGCCACGGGCCGGGATTGCTGGACTGGACCATAAACCCGCTCGCGGGCCAAGCGTAAGAACTTGTGCCGATCACCGGGTGGCGGGGGCTTCGCCTATTCCGGCGGGTGCCGCATCAGGACCCGGCGCGGCGGCCGGCCGTCCAGCGTGCCGCGCCACGAACCATCGTCGACCGGCTGCAGGCGGAACACCTGTTCGTCGGCGACATCGGCGCTGGGATTGAAGCTGATGATCAGACCGCCGTCGACGAGGACGATATCGGTGATCTCGGCCGTCACGCCGTCCCAGTCGCAAGAGGTGACGGGATCGGGGCAGAGACCGGGCAGGGCGGTGAAGACACCGGCCGCTCGCGGCTCGTCGGCGCCATGGCTGATGTCGAGGGCGGCGAGCGGCGTATCGCCGCCGTCGTCGAGCACGATCCGCCAGCTGCCGTCCAGCGCGCCGGGCATGGCGACATCATTGGCGACGCCCGGCGGCAACTCGTCCTCGGCCGGCGCGTCGGCGGCGGCGATATTGGGTATCGGACCCGCCTCCGCCGCCAGGGCCGGAGACACTCCGGCCAGCAGCAGCAACGCGGCGGCTAGGGCAAGCCTCAAGATATCACCTGGTCCAGCCAGCGGGCGGCATCGGCCGCCATCTCTTCCCAGCCCGGCTCGGACACCATCCAGTGGCTGAAGCCGTCGTAAAGCCGGAACGCAGTCTTGCCTTCGGTGTCGCGGTAACGATCGGAGATGCGCTTGACCGTGCGGGCCGAATTCACCTTGTCGGCGCTGCCGGCGAAGGCCAGCACCGGGCATTTCACCGTCCACGGCTCGACCCGGCTGGCCCGGCGCATGTCCCAGGTGGAATGCATGATCTCGAACACGGCGCGGCCCGACTCGGGCACGAAGCGCGAGAAGACCTGGCGCCGTTCCTCGCGGGGCAGGCGGTTCAGCGTATGGTCGGCGGCGACGCGATAGACGGGATGGATCGGCCCGTCCCAGAACACGCCGAGGGTCGCGACCATGCCGACCGCCGACAGGATCTCGAATTCTGTCGACGGGATGACGCCCCAGGGCGGGCTGGGGGCGAGCAGCACCGCCGCCCGGGCGAGGTTCCGCCCGGCCAGCATCTGGGCGATCAGCCCGCCCATGGAATGGCCGACGATCACCGGCTTTTCCGGCAGCGTCTTGATCAGCCGGGCAAGATCGTCGGCGTAGTCCACGAGGCTGGTGCGCCCAAGGTCCGGGTGCGGCCGGCCGTGAGCCGGCGTGTCGTGGTGCAGAAGATTGGGCGTGTGGCAGATCCAGCCCGCCGCCGTCATCGCCTCGGCCCAACAGGCCATGGCCCAGCCGCCGGTGAAGGCGCCGTGGATCAGGACCATGTGGCCCTTGCCGCCGCTCATCGCGCCCGCTCCGCGAACAGCGGGGCGAATTCGGCTACGATCTCCCGATAGAGGTCGCGCTTGAACGGCACGATCAGGTCCGGCAACGCCTGGTGCTCGACCCAGCGCCAGGCGGCGAATTCGGGGTGGCTGGTTTCGATGTTGATATCGGCGTCGGTGCCGAGGAAACGCATGGCGAACCACTTCTGGCGCTGCCCGCGATAGCGCCCCTTCCACACCCTGGGGATCAGATCGACCGGCAGGTCGTAGTTCAGCCAGCCCGATGATTCGGCGATGAATTCCGCCTTCTCGGTGCCGATCTCCTCGCCCATTTCGCGCAGGGCGGCGGTCCGCGGGTCCTCGCCCTCGTCGATCCCGCCCTGCGGCATCTGCCAGGCCTCGACCAGATTGTCGATGCGCTGACCGACGAAGACGAGGCCCTCGGGATTGATCAGCATGATCCCCACGCAGGGGCGATAGGGCAGGGCGTTGATATCCATCATGTTACTCGAAATACGGGAAGGGGGCCGGGCGGGTCATTCCGTGGCGACCGTGTCGGCAAGGGCGGAGGCGGGGGCAAGGACGAGGCCGCGGGCTTCAAGTCCGGCGGTCCAGTTGGCGATGCGCTCGATCGAGCCCGGATAATCGGAGGCGATGCCGATGGCGGCGCCGTTCTGGCGGGCGTATCGCTCCAGCTCGGCCAGCCGGGCGTCGACGGCGGCCCGCGTCGGCGTCGCGTCGACGAAGCGGGTGGCGATGGCGCGCGGCAGGCCCAGATGGCCGGCGACGGCCGGAATGGTCGACTGTTCGGCGGTGCGGCTGTCGACGATCATCAGGCCCCGGGCCTTCAGCAGCGCGGCGATCGCCTGCACGGCATCGGCGTCGGCGGTGAAACGCGAGCCCATGTAGGTCATCACCCCGACATAGCCCGTGGTGCGGGCCAGCGTCCATTCGAGGCGGGAGCGGTTGTCGGCGGCGGAAAGTCCGGTCATCAACGCCTTGGGGCCGGGATCGCTGGTCGGAAAATCGACCGGCTCCATCGGCAGCTGGATCAGCAGCTCGTGGCCGGCGGCCCGGGCCCGCGCCGACCAGTCGTCGAGATTCCGCGCATAGGGCGAAAAGGCCAGGGTGACGTCCGGCGGCAGCTTGTCGATCGCCTCGGCCGAGGTCGATTCCTTGAGGCCGAGGCCGGCGACGATGATGGCGATGCGGGGCCGCGCCGTCCGGTCGGCGAAGGGCCTGGCATAGACCTGCCAGGGCTGGCGCCCATCGGGGCCGATGACCGGCAGCAGACCGTCGCGCCCATTCTCCACGAGGGCGGGATCGGGCGCGGCCGACAGGGCGACCGTGGCCGGCGCGAGTGCCGGGGTGGCGGTGGCTGGCGTGACCGGCTCGGAGGTGGCGACGGGGCCGGCCTCGGGCGCGGCAGGCGCGGGGACCTCCACCAGGGGGGCTGCCGGGGGCTCGGCCGGGGTGGGCGGGGGGACGACAGGCTCCGGCGGGGGGGCGGCTTCGGCCGTCGTCTCGGCCTTGGGGGGGACGGGGTCGGCCGGCGGGAGGATTTCGGTGGTGGGGGCCGGCGT
>JAOZVS010000081.1 GCA_025869435.1 Zavarzinia sp. | reverse complement strand
GATGCGCGAGACCTGCGCGGGGCCTGCCGCCGGCACCCAGTCCGGCGGCGGGGCCGCCGCGTCGGCGGTCACGTCAGACCTCGATGGGGGCGTCGGCGCGGGCGCCCCATTCGGCCCAGGAGCCGTCGTAGAGCGCGAGATTGCGCGCGCCCAGCTCATGCAGCGCCAGGAGCGCGATGGCGGCGGTGACGCCCGAGCCGCAGGAGGCGACCACGGGCTTCGCCGGGTCGATGCCGGCGGCGGCGAAGATTTCGGCCAGTTTCTCGCGCGGCAGGAAGACGCCGGTCGCGGGATCGAGCAATTCGGCCGCCGGGACATTGACCGAGCCCGGGATATGGCCGCGCTTCAGGCCGGGACGGGGTTCCGCCTCGGCGCCGGTGAAACGGCCCCGGCTGCGGGCGTCGACCACCTGTTCCTTGTGGGTGACGAGGTTCTGCCGCACCTGATCGAAACCGCGCAGGCGCATCGTGTTCTCGCGCGCGGTGAAATGGCGCTCGCGCGGGGCGGGCGGCAGATCGTCGACCGGGCGACCCTCGGCCTTCCATTTGGCGAAGCCGCCGTCGAGCACCATCACGTCGTCATGGCCGAAGGCGCGGAACATCCACCACACCCGGGCCGCGGCGAAGGGCGCGCCACCATCATAGACGACGATGCGGTTGCCATCGCCGAGGCCCATCTTGCGCACCCGGGCCGAGAATTTCTCGGACGAAGGCAGCATATGGGGCAGGGGCGAGGTCAGGTCGCAAATCTCGTCGATGTCGAAGAAGACGGCGCCGGGGATATGGCCCGCCTTGTATTCTTCCTTGGGGTCGCGATTGGCGCCGGGCAGATACCACGAGGCATCGACGACGCGCACATCGGGCGCATCCAGGTGTTCGGCAAGCCATTCGGTGGAAACGAGGCCTGTCTCATTCGGCATTGATGATGCTCCGGTTCTTGGTCTTCAGAGCCACGAAGGCACGGGCAGGTTCCGCGCCTTGAGGAATTCCGGGTTGAACATCTTCGACTGATAGCGGGCGCCACCGTCGCAGAGAATGGTGACGATCGTATGTCCCGGGCCGAGCTCCCGCGCGAGGCGGATGGCGCCCGCGACATTGACGCCGCTGGAGCCGCCGAGGCACAGGCCCTCGTGCTTCAGGAGATCGAAGACCACCGGCAGGCTCTCGTCGTCGGGGATCTGATAGGCGGTATCGACCTTCAGCCCTTCGAGATTGGCGGTGATGCGGCCCTGGCCGATGCCCTCGGTGATCGAGGTGCCCTCGGACTTGAGGGTGCCGGTGGTGTAATAGGAATAGAGCGCGGCGCCCGGCGGATCGGCGAGGGCGATCTTCACGCCGGGGTTCTTTTCCTGCAGGAACATGGCGGTGCCCGCCAGCGTGCCGCCCGAGCCGACGGCCGAGACGAAGCCATCGACCTTGCCGGCGGTATCGGCCCAGATCTCCGGGCCCGTCGTTTCGTAATGGGCGCGGCGGTTGGCGGTATTGTCGAACTGGTTGGCCCAGATCGCGCCCTTCGGCTCCCCGGCGGCGATCTCCTCGGCGAGGCGGCCGGAATATTTCACGTAATTCATCGGGTTGGCGTAGGGCACCGCCGGCACCAGGCGAAGGTCAGCGCCGCACAGACGCAGCATGTCCTTCTTTTCCTGGGACTGGGTCTCGGGCATCACGATCACGGTGCGATAGCCGAGGGCGTTGCCGACCAGCGACAGGCCGATGCCGGTATTGCCCGCCGTGCCCTCGACGATGACGCCGCCGGGGCGCAGCAGGCCCCGTTCCTCGGCGTCGCGCACGATGAACAGGGCGGCGCGATCCTTCACCGAGCCGCCGGGATTCAGGAATTCCGCCTTGCCCAGGATTTCGCAGCCCGTCGCTTCGGAAGCGGCGTGGAGGCGAATGAGGGGCGTATGCCCGATGGTATCGATGAAATCCTGGCGAATCGGCATTGGGGTTCGGCTTGTCATTTCTCGCATCACGGACCAGAGACCCTAGCGGGGCCGGGCATGGCGTTCAAGCCCAGCGGCGGCGCAAATCCGCGCGGTTGCCGGCCAGCCAGTAGAGCGCGACGAGCGCCGGCAGGTTGCGCAGCCGGCCGCTCGCGGCCATGGCCATGGCCTCGTCGAAGGCAACGACATGGGTCCTGATGTCCTCGTGCTCGTCGGCGAGGCCGTGGAGGGCGCCGCCCTCGGCGAGGTCGCAGCGGCCGACGAAGATCGTCGCCAATTCCTTCAGGCAGCCGGGGGAGGAATAGCCGATGCCGGCGTGGACGAGGTCGGTCAGGACGAGGCCCGCTTCCTCCACCGCTTCGCGACGGGCGGTCGCCGCCGGGTCTTCCCCGGTCTCGACCCGGCCGGCGACGGCTTCCAGCACCCAGGGGTCGTCATCCATCAGGAGGGGCGCGGGGCGGAACTGTTCGATCAGCAGCACGCGGTCGGTCGCCGCGTCATAGGGCAGGACGACGGCGGCGCCGCCCTGTTCCAGGATGTCGCGGCTGATCTCCTCGCTCATGGTGCCGTCGAAGCGGCGATGGCGCAGGCGAAGCACGGTCTTGGGGTAGAAACCCTGGTGCACCGTCTCGCGCGAGATGATTTCGACTGTCTTGTCCATGACGGGAGTCCCGGAATAAAGCATTACAGATCAAGGGATTGACGGCGCCCGCAGCGGTTTTGGGGAACCTCGGCGCGGGCCAGGGTGTTGGTTAGGCATCGGTCTAAAGGGGAGTATCCCGGCCGCGAATTCGTGGTCACCAGTCTGATCGGAGGAATTGTCATGCGCAAGTCGACGACCATCACCGCCATCGGCCTTGTCTGCCTCAGCCTTGGCCTCGGCGCCTGCTCGGGCCTCAATCGCCAGGAACAGCGCGCGCTTTCGGGCGGCGCCATCGGCGCCGGCGCGGGCGCCGCGGTCGGTGCCCTCACGGGCGGCAGCGCCATCACCGGCGCCCTGATCGGTGGTGCCGGCGGTGCCGCCATCGGCGCCCTGACCAGCGACGACGACCACAAGAGGCGCTGATCGGTATTTCCGCGCGCCGCTGATCCGCCGGCCTTCTTCCCTCGTAAGGAAGAAGGTCGGGTCGAGACGGGGAGCGGCGCATGAAGACCTGGGTTCGGACACTTGTCGTCCTCGCGGCGCTGATCGGCGCCGGTTCCGGACAGGTTCTCGGCGGGACATCGATCCCGGAGAAGGGCAATCTCTATTTCGACGTCTGGCGGAACGGCAACCTGATCGGCAGCCATCGCATCGATTTCCGGCGGGACGGCGCGGATCTCGTCGTCGACATCTCGATCCGCCTCGCGGTCGATTTCGCCTATGTCACGGTCTTCCGCTACGAGCACCGCAACGAGGAACGCTGGCGGGACGGCAGCCTGATCGCGATGACGAGCAGCACCAATGACGACGGCAAGGCCGGGCACGTCCGCCTCGCGGCGACGACGGACGGTCTCGCGGTCGAGGGCAGCGTCTTCACCGGCACCCTGCCGGCGGATCTTCTGCCGACGACTTATTGGCGGGTGGAATCGATCCGCCAGCGCCGCCTTATTTCCAGCCAGGACGGCCGCCCGATGGACGTTACCGTGACCGATGCCGGCCTCGACACCGTTCTGTCCGAAGGCCGCGTGGTGCCGGCCAGCCGTTACCTGATGCGTGGGGATCTCGATCTCGACCTCTGGTACGACGCCAACGGTGAATGGGTGAAGCTGACCTTCGTCGCCTCCGACGGCTCGACCATCGACTATCGCCGGGTGCCCGCGCCCCGCGTGATCGAAGCCGAGGCCCGGCCATGACCCGGCCGCTGGTCTGGATCACCGGCGCCAGTTCCGGCATCGGTTTCGCCCTCGCCGAGGAGTTCAGCCGCCAGGGCTGGCGCGTCGCTGCCAGCGCGCGGGGGGCCGGGGGCCTCGGCCAATTGCCGGCGGACACGATCCTCGTCCCGCTCGACGTGACCGACGAGGCGTTGGTGGCGAATGCCGTCGCGTCGATCGAGGCCGCCCATGGTCCCATCGATCTCGCCATTCTCAATGCCGGCACCCACCGGCCGACCCCGGTGGTGGATTTCCGTCCGGCGGATTTTCGCGAGCTTTTCACCGTCAATGTCTTCGGCACGGTGAACGGCCTCGCGGCGCTGCTGCCTCTGATGCGGGCGCGGGGCCGCGGGCGGATCGCCGTCGTCGCCTCCGTCGCCGGCTATTCGGGGCTGCCCGGGGCCTCGGCCTATGGCGCGACCAAGGCGGCGCTGATCAACATGACCGAAGCCCTGCGGGTCGAACTCGCGGGCAGCGGCGTCGACATCCGCCTGGTCTGCCCGGGTTTCGTGCGCACGCCGCTGACCGACCGGAACGATTTTCCCATGCCCTTCCGCATCGAGGCGGACGAGGCGGCGCGGCGGATGTTCCGTGCCCTGACGAAGGGCAAGGGATTCGAGACCCATTTCCCGCGCCGATTTACCTTCATGCTGAAGCTGCTGCGGCTGCTACCCTATCGCCTGTATTTTCCGCTGGTAAGGCTGATCACGGGGCAGGGCCGATGATGGATCTCGACGCGGCGCTCGGCCGCTATGCCGCCGCGCTCGAAGGGCTGACACCCGGAAGCGTCGGGGATCTGGGCACCGTGATGGCGGCCGACATCCGCTTTCGCGATCCGTTCAACGATTTCGCCGGTCTCGATCATGCCCGCGCCCTGTTCGGCCAGATGTTCGAGGATTGCCTCGATGTCCGCTTCACGGTCCGGGGCCGCTTCCGCGACGGGGCGCGGGCGGTGCTGCTGTGGACCATGGATTACCGGCTGCGGCGCTGGCCGGACAGGCCCTTGCGGATCGAAGGGGCGAGCGAGATCGATCTCGATCCCGCGAGCGGCCTTATCACCGCCCATGTCGATCACTGGGACGCCGCCTCGCAGCTCTACGAGCATTTTCCGCTGCTGGGCGGGGTGCTGCGGTTGTTGCGCCGGCGGATCGCGACGCCCGTCCCTTGAGGCTTATTCCTCGCCCGAGGCGGCGAGGCGGCGGGCCAGCTTCCGTTCCATCATCGCCCGCAGCTTGGCATGGCGCTCGCGGGTGATCGGATAGTTCCAGATGATCTTGACCGAGAGGAAGCGCAGGGCCGGCGGCACCGCCGCGAACAGCAGGATCAGCGCCAGGATGGCGTCGGGCGGATTGGGGTTCTGTGCCGTCGCCGAAGCATCGAAGCCGAAGGCGCCCAGCAGCGGCAGGGTGACACCGGCGGCGACGCCGCCCGCCATCTTGGTGACCATGTTCCAGATCGCGAAGTAGAGACCGGCGCGCTGCTGGCCCGAGCGGATCGAATCGATGTCGACGACATCGGCCTGCATGGACGAGGCCAGGATCTGGTCGCAGCCCAGGCTCATGCCGGTGAAGATCGAGATGACGAAGAAGATCCAGACATCGCCGGGGCCGAGGAACGGCGTGACCAGGAAGATCGCCGCCGAGGAGATCATCGAGAAGGCCCAGGTCCGATGCTTGCCGAAGCGCTCGGCGAGGCGCATCCACAGCGGCACGGCGACGATGCCGGCGATGAAATAGGTCAGCAGCAGCATGGGCCCGTGTTCCGGGTCCTCGAGCACGAAGCGGACGTAGAAGAAGAACAGGGTGGCGACGATCGCCTGCGCCGTCGCGTTCAGCATGAAGGCGGAAATCAGGCGCAGGAAGGGGCCGTTCTTGCGGATGGCGTCGACCGAGGCGCGCCAGCCGTGGCCATGGCCGGCGGCGATCACCTGCGGCTCCGGCACCTTCCAGAAGATGAGGGCGAGCGAGAGCGGCAGCACGATGATGACGAAGAACCCGATGGTCTCCATGGTCGCGGTCTGGCCGGTGACGCCGAACGCCTTCAGGATCGTCGGCACGCCCGCCGCCAGCACGGTGCCGACCAGCAGGAACAGCTCGCGAATGCCGGCGATGCGCGTCCGCTCGTCGAAATTGCCCGTCAGCTCGGCGCCCCAGGCGACATAGGGGACGATCACCATGGTCCAGCTGGCGTAGAGAATGGTCATCCAGACCAGGAAATAGACCCAGTCGACCTGTTCAGGGGGCAGGAAGGTGTGCCAGATCGCGATGATCAGCAGCACCGTGCCGATCAGCAGCCAGGGCCGGCGGCGGCCCCAGCGCGTGCGCACCCGGTCGGAAATCGCGCCGAAGGTCGGATCGAAGATCGCGTCGGCAAGCCGCACGGCGAACAGGATCGCGCCGACCTCCCCGGCCGGCAGGCCTTTCTCGACCGTGTAGAAGGGCACGAGATAGAGCAGGAGGGGAACGCCGACAGCGGTCAATGCGAGGGCGGGAAGACCATAAAGCCAGACCTGCAAAGCGGGGAGGCGGGACGTCGATGAATTGACCACGCTGTTTTGCTGCCTGCTCTTAGTTCTCTGATCCCGTTCTGTAGCCTTGCCCCGGTTAAGGCAAGCCCAAATAAGGCAGGGCTCAACCTTGGACCGGATTATGGCCGAATTCCGGTCAGGCCGGATGAAGCACGGTCTGCATCACGTCGATCGATCCGGTCTCGAAGCCGGCTTCGCAATAGCAGAGATAGTAGTTCCACAGTCGCCGAAAGCGGTCATCGAATCCGAGGGGATGAATTCTGTCCCTGGCGGCATTGAAGCGCTCGAACCACAGCTTCAGCGTGCGGGCATAGTCGCGGCCATGGGTGGTGGTCTCGCCCGTCCGCAGTCCCGCTGTCCTGGCCGCGCCGTCGAACGCCGATGGCGAGGGCAGCATTCCGCCGGGAAAGACATATTTCTGGATGAAATCGACCTCGCGGCGATAGCGGGCGAAATAGCGCTCGGCGATGGTGATGACCTGAAGCGCGGCGCGGCCCTCGGGCTTCAGCAGGTCGGCGATCCGGCCGAAGAACCGCGGCCAGTAGCGCTCGCCCACCGCCTCGAACATCTCGACCGAGGCGATGCGGTCGAAGCGGCCGGGAACGTCGCGATAATCCTGCAGGCGGATCTCCACCTTCTCGGCGAGGCCCGCCTCGAAGATGCGGCGGCGGGCATGGTCATGCTGTTCGCGCGAGATGGTGATGGCGGTCACCCTCGCGCCGAAGCGGCTTGCCGCCCGTTCGGCGAAACCGCCCCAGCCGCAGCCGATCTCGAGCACATGCAGGTCGGGACCAAGGCCCAGCTTGCGGCCGAGAAGATCGTTCTTGGCATCCTGGGCGGCCGACAGGTCGCTGATGCCGCCGTCGAACACCGCCGACGAATAGGTCATCCCGGGATCGAGCCAGGCGGCGTAGAAGTCGTTGCCGAGGTCGTAGTGGTGGGCGATGTTGCGCCGGCTGCCCTTGCGGCTGTTGCGGTTCATGACGTGGCCGAAGCGGGCGAGGCCCCGCACCCACCATTTGCCGTCCAGCACCTGATCGAGCAGGGCTTCGTTCACATTCATGACCGCGAGCAGGGTCGTCAGGTCCGGTGTATCGAACACGCCGTCGATATAGGCCTCGGCGAAACCAAGACCGCCGCGCATCAGCACCCGCCGCCCCAGGCTCTGGTCGCGCAGCACGATTTCCGCCACCGGCCCCGGCGTCCGGCCGCGGATCGCCACCGTGGGGCCGCCCGGCAGGGTCAGCATCACCGTGCCGTGATCGAGATGGCCGCACAGGCGCAGCACGAGGCGCAGCCAGCGGTCGAGCCCGGGGAGATGCAGCGCCGTCTCGCGCTCGATCACGCCGTGGCAGGGGCTGCCGGCGTGGCTGCCGGCGGTCGATGTCATGCTCATGGGCGCGCATCCTCGGCGGTGGCGGGCTTGTGGAAAAAGGGCGCGCGCTTCAGCCACAGGCGCAGGGCCTGCCAGTGAATGGCGGCCACGACCTTGAGGGTCATCAGCGGATGGCCGAGCACGGCCATCGCCAGGGCGCGGTCGGTGAAGGGCTGGCCGCGACCCGACAGCGTGGTGTTCAGGACCGGGCCGTCGTCGTCGCCGGCATCGATGGCGATCGCCAGGGTCTCGTCCGGACGGCGCAGGCGAAAGCGGTAGCGCAGGCCCATGGCCATGAAGGGCGAGACATGAAAGGTCTTTCCGGTTTCCTGCAGTACCACGCCGTCCTCCCCCCCGGCGGCAAGGGCGTAGGCGTGCTGTTCGCCGAAGGTGTTCTTCACCTCGTAGACGATCGCCGCCGGCACATCGCCGTCACCGATGAAATAGATGCTCAGGGGATTGAATACGAAACCCCAAAGCCGGGGAAAGCATAAAATCTCGATCCGCTGACCGGGAGGAACGCGGATTCCCGCATTCGCGATCTGGGCTTCCACCCACGGGCGAAGCGGGCTGCCGTCGCGGGCGCCATGGTCGCGATCGTGGAACGAAATGACGTTGAATCGATTGGCGGAGAACAGCCGGGTCGGGCGGGATGTTTCCGCCATCCGGTCGATGTCGAGCAGAACCGAGAACACCCGGTAACTGAAGGCGTGGCGCAAGGGGCGCAGCCGGCCGTGGAAGACCCGGCCGGGATAGAGCCGTGCCGGCGGGCGGGTCATTCCGCCGCCGCCATCGCCGGCATCCAGGCGGGGCGGCAGCCGAAGGCCGCGGCGGCGGCGATGCCGGCGGCCAGTCCGTCCTCGTGAAAGCCGTTGCCGGCGTAACTGCCGGCGAACCAGACGCGATTTCGGCCCTGCGCGGCCGGCAGGTCGCGTTGGGCGGCGATCGCGGCACCGTCGAACATCGGGTGACGATAATGATCCGTGGCGAAGACGAACTCGTCCCGGATCGGCCGGAATGGATTGAGGGAAACGAACAGCGGCCGCGCGGGATCGATGTTCTGCAGCCGGTTCATCCAGTAGGTCAGGGCGACCTTGCTTCCCGCGTGGCCCTTGCCGGTCAGATAATTCCAGCTCGACCAGACCGCGCGGCGGCGGGGCATCTGGCCTGCGTCCCGGTGCAGGACGGCGACATTGTCGGTGTAGCGGAAGGCGCCGAGAACGCGACGTTCGGCGTCATCGGGCCGGTCCAGCAGGGCCAGCGCCTGATCGGCATGGGTGGCCAGCACGACGGCATCGAAACGCTCGCGGTTGCCGGCGGCGTCGATCACCGTCGCGCCGAAGGCATCCCGCTCGATCCGGACGGCGGGGCAGGACAGGCGGACCGTGTCGCCAAGGTCCCGGCCGATCGCATCGACATAGGACCGGCTGCCGCCGCGCACCGTCCGCCACTGGTGGCGGTCGTCGAGGCCGCGCAGCAGGGCGTGATTGGCGAAGAAGCGAATGAAGCTGGCCGCCGGGAAGTCCATCATGTCGGCCGCCGGGGTCGACCAGATCGCCGCGCCCATGGGCAGCAGATAGTCGTGGCGGAAGGCCTCGCCAAAGCCGCCCCGCGCCAGATAGTCGCCGAGCGTGAGGCCGTCCAGCCGGCCGGCGGCGAGATCGGCGGCGGCATCGCGGTTGAAACGTAAGGTGTCGCGCAACATGCCGAGAAAGCGGGGACGCGCCAGGTTGCGCTTCTGGGCGAAGACGGTGCGCAGGCTCTCCCCCGCCCATTCCAGTCGCCCGTCGCCGGCCGAGACCGAGAAGCTCATGTTGCTCTCGTCGGTCGCGACGCCGAGGCTAGCGAAGAGCCGGGTGAGATGCGGATAGTTCACCTCGTTGTAGACGATGAAACCGGTGTCGACCGGGATCCGCGCGCCGCCGTGATCGACCAGCCTCGTATGGGCATGGCCGCCCAGCCGGTTTTCCTTTTCATAGACCGTGACCCGGCAGCGGTCGCGCAGCAGCCAGGCGGCTGACAGGCCTGAAATGCCGGTGCCGATGACGGCGATGCGCTGAACGGCCGGGGTCATGCGGCGAACTCCTGTTTCATGCTGGCGAAGGCATCGAGCGCGCGGCGTCTCGCCACGCCGTGATCGATGATGGGGGCGGGATAGTCGCGGCCGATGCGGACGCCGAAGCGCCCCGCCGCGGCCGGGTCGGCGGCGGGCTCGTGGATCAAGTCGTCTGGCAGGGCGGCGAGTTCCGGCACGAAGCGGCGGATATAGTCACCGGCGGGGTCGAATTTCCGGCCCTGCAGGGTGGGATTGAAAATGCGGAAGAAGGGCGCGGCATCGGCGCCGCAGCCCGCCACCCACTGCCAGCTCGCGGCATTGCTGGCGACATCGGCATCGACCAGCATATCGGCGAACCAGTCGAGGCCGGCGGTCCAGGGCAGCAGCAGGTCCTTGACCAGGAAGGACGCGGCGATCATGCGCACCCTGTTGTGCATCCATCCCGTCCGCCACAATTCGCGCATCCCGGCGTCGACGATGGGATAGCCGGTCAGGCCCGTTTGCCAGTCGGACAGGGCGCCGTCGTCGTCGGCGAAGGGAAAGCGGTCGAAGGCTGGCCGCAGGGGACGGCGCGGCATGTCCGGCTCCGCCGCCAGCAGATGGTAGGAGAACTCGCGCCAGCCCAGCTCGGAAAGGAAACGCGCGGCGCCCTCGGCCCGCGAAGGGTCTCGGGCCTCGGCGTGATGGGCGGCGTGCCAGACCTGCGCCGGACCGATCTCGCCAAAGGCCAGATGCGGCGACAGGCGCGAGGTCGCCCGCAGG
>JAOZVS010000080.1 GCA_025869435.1 Zavarzinia sp. | reverse complement strand
ACCCTCTCAGCACACATATTTAATTGGCATTTGATCGTGCCGGCCAAACTTGTAATTTCCTTATGAATACACCATCGAGCATAAGTCCGTCGTCCCCAAAAGAAATTTCCGAGAACCCATAACTATCAAAAAGAGAAAACCCGCCATTTTCCCCCACGCCTTTAATTACAGTATAGTGAGTGAAGCCATCTTCACGAACTATATAAACAAAAGCAGGAAAATCTTCATTGAAGAATTTGTAAACCTCCTCTTTGTTACCGAATTTTTCGATAATATCCGTTTTTTTTGTGAGCTTATCACCACTATTGTATTTTATTAAATCCAGCAACCATGGAACATCACGTTTGTAATTCCCTTCGGTGATATAACGAACAATATCACCGGTCTCATCTTTGTTTATTTCATTAATAATTTTTCTGAATAATTTCTCAGCTTCTTTTACGCTATCCAATTTTCCTTTGAGGTGAATAAGATTCAATGCAGCATATATGCTGCAAAAATAATCTAAATCCCCCTGGTGAAGGGGGAATTTTTTTGAAATTTTCATGATCAATTTCCTATTTCCTTAGAATGAATTGATTTGGAGCGATTTATATTAAAAATGCATTATATCTTATTCATATTTTCTCCTCGATTCACGTTTCTATCCTCACACTTCCGGCAGAAACGCCGGATCGAGAATTGCCTCCGCATCCCAAGGACAAGCCTCTGGAAAGTTCGCCTCGACAAGCCCGGTCTCCGCCGCCGCCTCGATGACCGCCGTGCCATAGGCGCGGGTGACCGCATCGTCCATCAAGGCTTTCAGGCTGGGATTGTCGGCGAGGTGATCGGCGAGGGCACGGCGCTGCAGGCGAATCGTCGCCTGCCATGAGGCAGAGCGATGCAGCGGCTGGTGTTGCCATTTCAGGAGATGGGCGAGAAGGGCGGCGAGGCGGCTGACGAGCTCGCGTTTCTCGCTGCGCCCCATGCTCTCGATTTCCTCGGCGATATTCGCGATGTCCGCCTGATCGAGCTTGCCTGCGCGCAGCAGGGCCGCTTGCTCGTTGGCCCAGGCGTGGAAGTCGCGGTCGTAGAGGCTGCGGTTGGTAACGGCCATGAGGGCGGCTCTCCTCATTCACCGCGATACTATGGGGCCAACCGAAATCCCCGGCAAGGCGCCCATCCTGATCGAGATTCCGGCCTTCGCCGGAATGACGAGGGGGTTGCGGGCCGCGCAAGCCCCTACCCCTCCGCCCCGCCCGCGCCCCCCGCTTGAGCGCGGGGACAAAACCCGATAACCATCGGCCATGCGTCCCGCCGCCCTCTTCCCCCTGTTCGCGCCCCTGACGACCCTGCCCGGGGTCGGGCCGAAGCTGGCCAAGCCCGTCGCCAAGGCGGTGGGCGGGGAGCGGGTGATCGACGTGCTGTTCCACCTGCCCTTCGCCCTCGTCGACCGGCAATTGCGCCCCTCCATCGCCGAGGCGCCGCTGAACGAAGTGGCGACGCTGACGGTGACGGTCGAGAGCCACCGGCCCGGCCGGGGCGCGCGGGCGCCTTACCGCGTCGTGGTGACCGACGGCTCCACCGAACTGCACCTCGTCTATTTCAAGGCCGAGGGAGACTGGCTGTCGCGCCTGCTGCCCATCGGCGCCACGCGGGTGATCTCGGGCCGGATCGAGGCTTACGAGGGCCAGTTGCAGATGCCCCACCCCGATCATGTCGTCGCCCCTGAAGACGCTGGGAAAATTCCGTCGCTGGAGCCGATCTATCCGCTGTCCGCCGGGGTCGGCGCGCGGGTGATGGCGAAAATCGTGCAGGGCGCGCTGGCACGGGCGCCCGACGACCTGCCGGAATGGCAGGACCGCCACCTTCTGGCGCGGGAAGGCTGGGCGCCCTGGCGCAGCGCCTTCGAGACCCTGCATCACCCGAAGACGGCCGAAGATGTCTCGCCCGACGGCGCCGCGCGCCAGCGCCTCGCCTATGACGAATTGCTGGCCAATCAACTGGCGCTGTCGCTGGTGCGGCGGCAGTTGCGGCGCCAGCGCGGCCGGCCGGTGATCGGCACCGGCGCGGTGCAGGAGAAGCTGCGCGCCGCCCTGCCCTATCGCCTCACCGCCGGGCAGGAGACGGCCATCGCCGAGATCGCCGGCGACCTGGCGGCGCCTTTACGGATGCTGCGCCTGCTGCAGGGCGATGTCGGCGCCGGCAAGACGGTGGTCGCGCTCTTCGCCATGGCGATCGCGGTCGAGGCCGGGCGTCAGGCCTGCCTGATGGCGCCGACCGAACTCCTCGCCCGGCAGCATGGCAAGAGCCTGGCGCCCCTCTGCGCCGCCGCCGGGCTTCGCCTCGGCGTGCTGACGGGGCGCGACACGGGCGCCGCGCGGCGCCGGCTGCTGGCCGATCTGGCGGCGGGGGACATCGACATCCTGGTCGGCACCCATGCCCTGCTGGAAGGCGAAGTGACCTGGCGCGACCTTGGCCTTGCGGTCATCGACGAGCAGCACCGCTTCGGCGTCGACCAGCGCCTGACCCTCGCGGCCAAGGGCGAGGACGGGCTGGATGTCCTCGTCATGAGCGCGACGCCCATCCCCCGCACCCTGACCCTGACCGCCTTCGGCGACATGGATGTCTCGCGCCTGACCGAGAAGCCGGCGGGGCGGCAGAAGATCGACACCCGCGTGGTCTCCCTCTCCCGCCTCGACGAGATGGTGGAGGCTGTTTCCCGCGCCCTCGACCGGGGGGCGCAGGTCTATTGGGTCTGCCCGCTGGTCACCGAATCGGAAACCAGCGACGCCGCGGCGGCGGAGGATCGCTTCGCCCATCTCGCCGCCCGTTTCGGCGCGCGCGTCGGCCTCGTCCACGGCCGCATGAAGGCGGCGGAAAAGGACCGGGTGATGCAGGCCTTCGCGGAAGGCACCCTGCGCCTCCTGGTCGCGACCACGGTGATCGAGGTCGGCGTCGACGTGCCCAATGCCACCGTGATGATCATCGAACAGGCGGAGCGTTTCGGCCTCGCCCAGCTGCACCAGTTGCGCGGGCGGGTCGGCCGGGGCAGCGAGGCGTCCTTCTGCATCCTGATGATGGCGGACAGCGCCGGCAAGACCGCGCGGCAGCGATTGGAGACCCTGCGCGAGACCGACGACGGCTTCGTCATCGCCGAGGCCGATCTGAAAATCCGGGGCGCGGGCGAAATCCTCGGCACCAAGCAATCGGGCGTGCCGGAATTCCGCCTCGTTGATCTCGACCGTCATGCGGGATTGATGGAAATCGCGCATGATGACGCCCGTCTGGTGCTGGAGACCGACCCGCAGCTCGAATCGCCGCGGGGACAGGCCCTGCGCCATCTGCTTTATCTGTTCGAGCGGGATGCGGCGGTCCGCTATCTCGCCTCGGGCTAGGGTTACAACAAGGGACGTTTCATGCCCCAGGTCACGGTCCGCATCGAAGAGGGCATCGCCCTCGTCGTCCTCGGCAATCCACCTCATGGTCATGTCGACCGGGTGACGGTGGAACAGCTCGGCTTCGCCCTCGACACCATCGAGGCGAGCCCTTCCGTCTTCGCCGCCGTCGTCACCGGGGGCGAGGCCGGCGTCTTCGCCAGCCATTATTCGGCGGAAGAGCTTGAAATCCTCTCCCGTCACCTGCGGATGACGAAACAGGCGCCGGGGGAGGACCCGCTGCCGGTCGCCACCCTCTTCGCCCGGGCGCTTGCCCGGATCGAGGCCAGCCCCCTGCCCTTCATCGCCGCGATCAACGGCACCTGTATCGGCGCCGGTTTCGAGATCGCGCTGGCCTGCGACATCCGCATCGTCGAGGACGACGGCTATACCATCGGCCTGCCGGACGCCAACCTCGGCCTCGTGCCCGGCGCCGGCGGCAGCCAGCGCCTGACCCGGCTGATCGGCCAGGCCCGGGCGCTCGAACTCCTGCTGATGGGCCGCACCGTCTCGCCCATCCAGGCGGTGCAGATGGGCATAGCGCAGGAACTGGCGCCGGATCTCGCCATCGACGCGGCGACCATCATGGCCGGCCGTTTCGCCGATCAATACCGCCCGGCGACCGCCCGGCTGAAGCAGTTGATCCGGGGCGCCGCCGACCTGCCGCTGGCGCAAGGCATCGCGGCGGAACGCGCGGCTTTCCTCGCCCTGCTGCGCGAGGACGAGCCCCTCGCCCGCCTGCACGACCTGAACCGGGGCGAGCGCGACATCACCGACTGACCCCGCCTACCCGATGGGGGGGAGCCTCGCGCGGCAATTGCCGCCATACTCCCCGCCGGGGGCGCCGCGAGAAACGACGGCCGCCCCGGTAACGGGAGGATTGTCATGAACAAGGAACTGAAGGCCGCGGCCGATGCCGTGCTGACCGGCACCGTCGGGACGGGCCCCGGCATTCCGGGTGTCGTCGCCATGGCGACCGACCGCGAGGCGACGATTTACGAAGGCGCCGCGGGCCTGCGCTGCCTCGGCCAGCCGCAGGCGATGACCACGGACACGGTCTTCGCCCTGTTCTCCTGCACCAAGGCGGTGACCAGCACCGCCGCGCTGCAACTTGTCGAGGAAGGCCTCCTCGATCTCGACGCGCCGGCCAGCCGCTATGTGCCCGAGATCGCGCGGATCCAGGTGCTCGACGGGTTCGATGCGGCCGGCCAGCCGGTGCTGCGCGCGCCGAAGCGCGAGATCACCACACGGATGCTGCTGCTGCACACCTCGGGCTTCGGCTATTCCTTCTTCAACGAGAAGATCCGCGATTTCGAGGTGGCGACCGGCCTGCCCATGATCATCTCGGCGACGAAGGCCGCGCTGATGGCCCCCCTCGCCTTCGAGCCCGGGGAACGCTGGCATTACGGTATCGGCATCGACTGGGCCGGCCTCGTCATCGAAGCCTTACGCGGCAAGCGCCTGGGCGCGGTGATGGACGAGCGGATCTTCGGCCCCCTCGGCATGACGGATACCGGTTTCGCCCCCCGGCCCGACATGGAGGCGCGCCTCGCCACCATTCACCACCGGCTGGACGATGGCACGCTGATCGCCGATCCGACCTTGCGTCTGCCCAACCCGCCGGAGGTCGACCTCGGCGGCGCCGGCCTGCATGGCACGGTCGGCGACTACCTGCGCTTCATCCGGCTGTGGCTGGGCGATGGGCGGGGCGAATTCGGCCGGGTGCTGAAGCCCGAGACCATCGAGATGGCGGTGAAGAACGGCCTCGGCGAGCTGAAGGTGACGGCGCTTTCGACCGCCATTCCCGCCCTGACCCATGATGCCGAATTCTTCCCCGGCATGAGCAAGTCCTGGGCCCTCGGCTTCATGCTGAACGACGAGCTGGCGCCGACGGGGCGCAGCGCGAATTCCCTCGCCTGGGCGGGGCTGGCCAATCTCTATTACTGGATCGACCGCGAGCAGGGTCTCGGCGGTTTCTGGGCGACCCAGATCCTGCCCTTCGCCGATCCGGCCTCGGTCGGCGGTTATCTCGCCTTCGAGGGTGCGGCCTACGCCGGCCTGGCCCGGGCCCGCGCGGCCTGACGGTCTGCCGGGCGCGGGTTCAGGCGACCCGCGCCCGATTGCGCAGCGTCTCGAACGCGACGAGGGCGAGCGCGGCCCAGATCAGCACGAAGGTGATGATATGCACCGTCGTCAGCGGCTCGCCATTGATGAAGACGGCGATCAGGAACATGCCGGTCGGCGCGATATACTGGAACAGCCCGAGGGTCGAGAGTTGCAGCCGCTTGGCCGCCGCGTTGAACCAGATCAGCGGCACGGCGGTGACGACGCCCGCCGCGACCAGCAGCGCGTCCGTGCCGAGGCCGAAGCGCCCCATGCCACCGAAGCCTTCGCTTTCACGCAGCAACAGCCAGGGAATGGCGATCAGCGCCATCAGGCCGCTTTCGATGGCGAGGCCCACCAGCGGATCGGCCGGCGCCATCTTGCGCAGGAGGCCGTAGAGACCGAAGGTGAGCGCGAGGAACAGCGCCATATAGGGCGGCACGCCCAGCGAAATCGACAAGAGCGTGACGCCGATCGTCGCCAGCGCCACGGCGACCCGACGAAAGCCCGACAAGGGCTCGCGCAGGATGACGACGCCGAGCAGCACATTGACCAGCGGATTGATGTAATAGCCGAGGCTGGCCTCGAGCGCATAGTTCGACTGCATCGCCCAGATGAACATATACCAGTTGGACGCCAGCAACCCGGCCGTCGCGGCGAGGATCAGCAGGGATTTCGGCCGTCGCAATGCCTCGACCAACATGGGCAGACGGCCGCTGACGACGATCAGGACCAGGATGAACAGCACCGACCAGATCGCCCGGTGCAGCATGACGTCGAGCGCCGGAACATGGGCCAGCGCCTTCCAGTAGAGCGCCAGCAAGGCCCAGGTCAGATAGGCGGCGACAGCGAAGCCCGCGCCGACAAAGGCGGTGCGGGACGCAGCCGATTCGCCGGCCTCGCCTGGGATAAGGCTCATCTCTCGAGACTCCCGGCCGCGCGGCCGCTGTCAGTGCAGGCCGCGGCCAAGCTCGGGGTGGGCCGCCAGCAGGAATTCGACCGCGACCATGACGGCTTCCCACGCGGCGTGGTTTTCGCGATCCCCGAAGGCCGCGAATTCCGCCGCCCGCATCAGGGCGACCGAGGAGGCCTCCCGGCCATAGCGGTCGACGAGCTGCCGGGCCGTGCTCAGCACTTCATTCTCGGCCATGGCGGATTCGATATCGTCGATGTCCCGGCCGGGCATGTAGCGCGCGGTGGTGGGAACATGGGGCGGCCGTCGGCGCGAACGCTGCAGGCGAGCCGGATTGAACGGACGCCTCATGGCCGCTTCTCGGGCAGCGGCTTGAAGTTGGCCACCATTTCGTCGCCGCGCACGAGCTGTTCCGGGGTCAGCAGGCCCTTGACCTTGTCGCGGTTGCGCGCGGCATAGGGCGGCCCCTGTTCGACCGCCATGGCATAATAGACATAGGCCTGGACGAGATCCTTGCCGACGCCGACACCTTCTTCGTACATGACGGCGAGATTATACATCGCGGTCTGGTCGCCCTGGCGCGCGGCGCGCTGATACCAGCGCGCGGCCTCGACCGGGTCGGCGGCCACGCCCATGCCGTTATCGTAAAGGGCACCGACATCGAATTGCGACGCGGCATCGCCGGCCTCGGCCAGCGGGCGCAGTTCGGTCATGGCGGCGGCATAATCACCGGCATTCATGGCCTTGACCCCTGCGTCACGGTCGGCGAGCGCCACCCGGGCACCGCCGAGCATCACCACGGCCGCGCAGAGGCCCGCCGCGAGGCGGTTGGACATGACAGGCATTTTCTTCTCCATTGCCGCGACACCATCGATAGCTTTTGCCGGGAAGGCAAGCCCCGGACAGCGCAGGGCAGGCTTGTTTCCGCCCGGGCGGCGGCCCGAAATCGCTCCATGCCCGTCCGCCGCAGGTGCCTGGCGGTGCTTTGCGTCCTATCATGACCCGCCGGCGGCTTGATTCCCGCCCCGACAGCCTTGAGGAAAAGCCATGGACCGAGCGCAACGCGAACACCTGATCGAACTCCTGCGCGGGCTTGGCGCCGATGACCCGGCGGCGGTCTACAACAACGCGCGCGAGGCCGCGGCCCTCGTCGAGGCCTCCGGCCTCGAATGGTGGGAAATCATCCGGCCGAGCGACACTGTCAAAGGCGGCTTCGCGCCCGATTTCGACCATGGCGATATCGACCTTGACGACGAGGCCGGCGATTCGGCCATCGCCCTCGCCGATACCGCCGACGAGAGCGTCGGCCAGACGCTGGAGCGCCTGCTTCGCCTCGGCAGCCTGTCGGCGGAAACCCGCGCGGACGTCGAAGGCTTTGTCGCCGACCTCAACGCCGGCAGCCTCGACGAACAGGACCGGCGCTATATCCAGGCCCTCGCCATCCGACTCGGCATTCTCTAGGCGAGGCGCCTATTGAATCGCGGGTCCCAGAGCCTTGGGGCCACCCGCCTGCGGGAATTGCGCCACGTGGCAGTCAGGGGCCGCCAGCGTGGTACGGCAACTGGTATTGGACTGCATGGTGTCATAGGCGACCTTGTCGGCGCCCGGCCAGGCCGGCGGATCGCCACCGAAGAGGGAATTCGATTCGCACCCCTGCAACCCGAACGACGAGCAGATCACCAGGATGATAGCGGCCAGTTTCCCCATGTCTTGTTCCTCCGGGCCCGCATTTCCGGGGCGATTTGCCGTCCATGTCGCATTGCGGACACACATCATGTTGCCGTGCCGCAACACTCCCGATCGAGTTGCACAATGCCTGTGCAGTAGCCTATTCGCGGGTTGTCGCCCCCAACGCCCGGGAATACATTGCACCTGCAAAAGCAAGCCCGACCCGATCGACAGGGTAACCAAGGTCTTTGGTGGCAATTCAAAGATGGTCGCCGTCAATTTGGGTCGAAGTGCCGCTTTATGGAGACATTAGCCTGTGTCACTCGCTTCGCTGCTGAGTATGGTGGCTACAGGTTTACAAAACATGGATATGCAACGGAGACGGTCATGAGACTTGCCCTTGGTCTGGTTAGCGCGGCAGCACTCCTCGTCGCGGGTGCCACCGCGCAGGCCGACGTGGTGTCGGGCCCTTACATCACCGGCTTTGGTGGTTACACGATCAACCCCGAGGTGGGTGTCGACTTCGAACCGAGTGGTGCTCACGGTGACCTTTCGTTCGAGAACGGCTGGATCGCCGGTGCCGCCGTCGGTTACGATTTCGGTCGCGCCCGCATCGAACTCGAAGGCGCCTACCGCGCCAACGATTACGACTCGCTGAAGATCGGCGTGGCGCCGGCGGCGAAGGTGGATGGTGACATCACCGCCATCTCCGGCATGGTCAACGCCCTCTACGATTTCGAGAACAGCTCGATCGTCACCCCCTATATCGGCTTCGGCATGGGCTTCGGCCATCTCGAGGATGACGATGGCTCGGACACCCAGCTTGCCTATCAGGGCATCGCGGGCGCCAAGGTCTCGCTGACCGAGAATCTCTCGGCCGTGGTCGACTATCGCTACTTCCGCACCCTCGAGGCGGATCTCGACGGCGCCAAGTTCGAATACGAGCAGCACACGATCACAGCCGGCCTGACCTACAACTTCGGCACGCCCGCTCCCGCCCCGATGGCGGAACCGGCGCCGACGCCGATGGAACCGGCCCCGGTGGCGCTCGCCCGCTCCTACATGGTGTTCTTCGACTGGGATTCGACCGCGATCACCGCTGACGCTTCCCAGATCATCCGCGACGCGGCCTCGGCCGCCCAGTCCCTGGGTGTGACCCGCATCGAACTGACCGGCCACGCCGACCGTTCGGGCTCGCCGCGCTATAATCAGAAGCTGTCGCTGAAGCGCGCCGAAGCCGTGAAGGCGGAACTGATCGCCCTCGGCGTCGCGCCCGACAGCATCAGCACCGTCGGCAAGGGCGAAAGCGCGCCGCTGGTCCCGACGCCGGATGGCGTCCGCGAGGCGCAGAACCGCCGCGTGGAAATCGTCCTGCCGTAAACCGCGCGGGGCTGGTGGACCAATCGCCAGCTCTTCCGGTACAATATGCCCTAGGGCGGAACGTGTAGAGATGTTCCGCCTTAGGGGTTTCAAACAAGAACAGTACTTCAAGTCGAAACGGAGATAACCATGCGGATTACCCTTGGTCTCGTCAGTGCAGCGGCCCTCATGGTCGCCGGTACTGCCGCGCACGCCGACCGCGTCGGCCCCTATATCAGCGCCTTCGGCGGCTACGTGATGCAGCCGGATCTCGAGTTCGATGACGGCACCGGTGCCGCCGATCTGTCGACCGACAATGGCTGGGCCGCCGGTGGCGCGTTCGGTTACGACTTCGGTCGTCCGCGCGTCGAAGCGGAAGTCACCTACCGCCGCAACGAGGCCGACCAGTTCAGCGATCCCGTCGCTGGCACCTTCGACCTCAATGGCAACTATTCTTCGCTCGCCCTGATGCTGAATGTTCTCTACGACTTCGAGAACTCCTCGCGCTTCACTCCCTACATCGGTGTCGGCGCCGGCGCGGCCTGGGTCTATGCCAACGACATCGCCGTCAAGGGCTTCGGCACCATCATCGACGATGATGACGTGCAGTTCGCCTATCAGGGCATCGCGGGCGTGAAGGTGGCCATCACCACCGGCCTGTCGCTCTTTGTCGATTACCGCTACTTCGCGACCCTTGACCCGTCCTTCACGGACGTCACGGGTACGGACGTCGATGGCGAGTACTCCTCGCACAACATCATGGCGGGCCTGACCTACAACTTCGGCACGGGCGCTGCCCCGGTCGCCGCCGAGCCGGCGCCGACCCCGGCCCCGGCCCCGGTGCAGGAAGCCGCGCGCTCCTACATCGTGTTCTTCGACTGGGATTCGACCGCGATCACCCCGGAAGCCCAGGCGATCATCCAGGACGCGGCCAACGCGGCCACGTCGCTCGGCGTCGCGCGCATCGAACTGACCGGCCACGCCGACCGTTCGGGCTCGCCCCGCTACAACCAGAAGCTCTCGGTGAAGCGCGCCGAGGCGGTCAAGTCCGTCCTCGTCGGCCTCGGCATTCCGGACGCCAACATCGTCACCATCGGCAAGGGCGAAAGCGCTCCGCTGGTCCCGACCCCCGATGGTGTCCGCGAACCCCAGAACCGCCGCGTCGAGATCGTCCTGTAATCTGCAGGTTCTCGAAGCCATCGAAGGGCGCCGGAGCAATCCGGCGCCCTTTTTCTTTGTCCGCCCCCCACCCCGCGACCGCGACAGACCTCGGGCAGGCCAAAGAAAAGGGGCGCCGGATTTGCCCCGCGC
>JAOZVS010000079.1 GCA_025869435.1 Zavarzinia sp. | reverse complement strand
CGCTCTTCCGATCTGCGGATGCCGGGCCAGTCTTGCCGATGACGCTGGTCACCGGCTCGCCACCTGCTCATAATCCGCAAGACCGAGATGCTCACACGGCCCGAGTCCAGGAATGCAGATCTACCTGCCCATCGCCGAGTTGTCGGTCGACGTCTTCTTGCTCCTCGGTCTCGGTGGCGCGGTCGGCTTCCTTTCGGGTCTGTTCGGCGTCGGCGGCGGTTTCCTGATCACGCCGCTGCTGATCTTCATCGGCGTGCCGGCACCGGTCGCCGTCGGCACCGGCGCGCAGCAGGTGGTCGCCACGTCGGTCTCGGGCGTGATCGCCCATTGGCGACGCGGCACGGTCGACGTGCCCATGGGCATCGTGCTCACCCTTGGCGGCCTTGTCGGCTCCGGCCTCGGCTCCTGGGCCTTCGCCGCCTTGCGCAAGGCCGGCACGGTCGATGTCGTCGTCGCCATCTTCTATGTGATCTTCCTCGGCACCATCGGCAGCCTGATGTTCGTCGAGAGCGCGAGCGCGCTGTGGAAGCAGCGACGCGGCACCGCGCGGCGCCGCAAGCTGCACCAGCACAGCTGGCTTCACGGGTTGCCCTTCAAGCTGCGCTTCCGCAAGTCGCGCCTTTACATCAGCGCCCTGGTCCCCCTCAGCGTCGGCTTCTTCATCGGCATCCTGTCCGCCATCATGGGCGTCGGCGGCGGCTTCATCCTGGTGCCGGCGATGATCTATATCCTTGGCATGTCGACCCAGGTCGTCATCGGCACATCGCTGTTCCAGGTGATCTTCGTGACCTCCTCGGTCACCTTCCTGCAGGCTTGGGCCAACCAGTCGGTCGACATCCTTCTGGCGATGATCCTTCTGGTCGGCTCGGTCGTCGGCGCCCAGTTCGGCACGCGGGTCTCCGTCCGCCTGAAGGGCGAGCAACTGCGCGTGCTGCTCAGTCTTCTCGTGCTCGCGGTCGGCATCCGCCTGTCCGTCGACCTGCTGGCGCGCCCGGCGGAGCTGTTTTCCCTCAGCCTGATCGGGCTGCGGCCATGACGCGGCGCGCCCTCCTCCTGCTCTGCGCCCTGGCGCTGGCTCCCGTTACGGCCAGGGCCGATAGTCTGATGACCGATCTGTCGCAGCGCCTGATCGCCATCACCTCCAGCTTCACCGGCTCCTCCATCCTGGTCTTCGGCGCCGTGGTGCCGGACGGGCCGGGCAAGCGCGATGTCGTCGTCGTGCTGCGGGGGCCGGACCAGTCGATCCGGGTCCGGAAGAAGGAGCGGGTCTTCGGCATCTGGGTGAACAACGAGGCCCAGGCGTTCGAAGGCGTGCCCGCCTTCTACGCCGTCGCCTCGACCCGGCCGCTGCCCGAGATCGGCGCGATCGGCCACCTGCAGCGCCACCAGATCGGCATCGCGGACCTGAAGCTGCGCGAACGCGGTGGCAATGGCGCCGAGGAAGATCGACCCGGGACGCCCGATTTCCGCGAAGCGCTGCTGCGCCTGAAGCAGCGCCAGGGCCTTTATGTCGGCGGGCTGACGCCGGTGACCTTCGTCGGCCCCAACCTGTTCCGGGCGGAGTTCCAGTTCCCGTCCAATGTGCCCGTCGGCAGCTACAAGGCTGAAATCTACCTGTTCAGCGACGGCGACCTCGTGGGCGCCAATTCCTCGGCCCTCTTCGTCGACAAGACCGGGCTGGAGCGCTGGATCTACAAGGCGGCGATGAACTATCCCGCCCTTTATGGCCTCGTCGCCATCGCCATCGCGGTCGGCATCGGCTGGGCCGCCGCCATCATCTTCCGCAAGGCCTGATCCAATGTTCTTCATCGCCGCCAAGATCTTCTGGCTGCTCGCCGCGCCGCTCAACCTCGCCTGTCTGCTGGCCGTCGTCGCTATCGCCTTTCGCCTGCTGCGCTGGCGCCGGCTGGCCGGCGCGTCGCTCTGGACCGGGGCCGTCGTGCTCCTGATCGCCGCCGCGACACCGGCCGGCCCCTATGCCGCCCTCGCCCTCGAGACGCGGTTTCCGCCGCGCCCCGACCTGCCGGCGGAGATCGGCGGCATCATCGTGCTCGGCGGCTCCCTCGACACCGACCGCTCGGTGGCCTGGAACATGCCGATCGTCAGCGACGATCCCGATCGCATCACGGCCCTCGTCAGCCTCGCCCATCGCTACCCTCGGGCGCCGATCATTTTCGCTGGTGGCTATGGTGGCCTTGGCACGGTCGAGAAGACCGAAGCCCCCTTCGTCGCCGAATTGCTGACCGGCATGGGGTTCGATACCGCCCGCATCCGTTTCGACCCCAATTCGCGCAATACCCGCGAAAACGAGATCGAGGCGCGAAAGCTGGCCGGTGCCGACCACGGACAAAAACCCTGGGTGCTGGTGACCGGGGCCATGCACATGCCGCGCGCCGTCGGCATCTTCCACCTCGGCGGCTGGACGGTCCTGCCCTGGCCGGTCGATCCCGTCACCTACGGGACCGACAGCCCCTGGCAACCGCTGAACTTCGGCCAGACCCTGGTGCAATCCACCCGCGCCCTGCGCGAGTGGATCGGCCTCGTCACCTATTACGCCGCCGGCTATACCGCCAGCCTGCTGCCGGAATAGGCAGGGAGGGTACGACCCCTCCCTGCCCCGTTACGCGGCGAGGCCCTTGCGGATCTCGGCGCAGATGTCCCGCAGGGCCCTGTCCGCCGCCTCGACGACGCCGGGCATCGAGATGAAGCCATGGGTCAGGCTGTCGCAGGACAGCAGCGTCACCGGAACGCCCGCCGCCTTCAACGCCTCGGCATATTCCCGGCCCTCGTCCTGCAGCGGATCGAAGCCGGCGACGATCACCGTCGCCGGTGACAGGCCGGACTTGTCCTGCCACAGGAGAGGCGAGACCCGGGGATCGGTCCGGTCCACCCAGTCGGGCAGGAATTTCGCCATGAACCAGTGCATGAGGTCGCGGGTCAGCAGGAGCCCTTCGCCATAGGTCTGATGCGACGGCCGCTCGCGCGAGACGTCGACCACCGGATAGATCAGCACCTGATGGCGCGGCAGCGGCAGGCCGAACCATTTGGCCTGCTGGCACACGACGGCCGACAGATGACCACCGGCACTGTCGCCGGCAACCCCGATCCGCGCCGGGTCGGCCCCGAAATCGCCGGGATTCGCCGAAATATGGCGCCAGGCCGCGACGCAATCGTCGATCGCCGCCGGATAGACATGCTCGGGCCCCAGCCGGTATTCGACCGACAACACCTGGCAGCGCGCGACCTCGGCGATATAGCGGCAGGTCAGGTCGTAGGACGGAATGTCGCCGATGACGAAGCCGCCGCCATGAAAGAAGACCAGCATGGGCGCGGGCCCGGCCGGCAGACCTTCGGGAACATAGAGGCGCATCGGGACATCGCCGCCCGGCCCCGGTGCCCGCCGCTCCTCGACCCGCGACATCTGGCGCTTGCGGCCACCGAAACTATAGGTCATGTCGCGATACATCTGCCGCCCGGCCTCGAGCGGCAGTTTGTCGATGGTCGGCCGCTTGGCCGCGAGGGCCAGCAGGAACTGGACCTGAGGATCCAGCGTCTTGCCCTCGACCTGACGGGGTTTGCCCCCGGCCATCAGCACCAGCCAGCGGCGCGGCAGATGCACCAGCAAGGTGACCAGCCATTTCTCGATGATACGACGGATACCCACGTCCCGGCTCCCCTCTTGATGTTCTGAACGATCGCGGCGCGTCAGCCGCGTTTCACGGTCGCGGCGGCGCCGCCAACCAGAAGATCGGTGGCGAAGCGCGCCGCATGTTCGACGTCGCCGCCATTGGTCTCGATCAGGCGGGCGGCCAGATTGACCGCCATGCCATGCACGGTCAGGGTCAGGAGATCGACGTCGGTGCCGACCGGCAACAGACCACGCTCGACCGCGTCGGCGATATCCTCGCGCAATTCGTCCCGCCCTTCGGCCAGTTCGGGGCTCTCGAACACGGTCGCGATCGCCGCGACATTGCGCCGGATCAGATCGTAGGTCGGCCTGTCCTCGACCACATAGCGGAAATAGGTGGTGAAGGCGCCGTGACAGAAGCCTTCGAAACTCTGGGCGGAGCGGCGGTCGGCGCGCAGACGCAGGCGAACGCGCCGGGCGCTGTCCTCGACCACGGCGCGGAACACCGCCTCCTTGGTCGGGAAATAATTATAGAAGGTGCCCGAGGCGAGCGAGGTGCGGCGGATGATGTCGCGCACCGTCGTGCCCTCGTAGCCGAGTTCGGCGAAGACTTCCCGCGCCGCCGCCAGGATCTGCGAGCGGTTCAGCGCCTTGGTCGCGGCCCGCTTGCCGGCCAGCAGCGCATCCTCGCCCTCGTCGCCCGGATCGTCCTCGGCCAGATCGAGTTCCCTCATCGCCCCCCCGGCGCCACGCCTGTTCAACACAATGCCCCCTGGCCCGTTTGCCGGGCGCCGTTGTTCGAAAAATGATACCGAAGCCATTGGCGCCCGCGTGATCGCGCCAAACGGCCCGGCATCATGTTCCCGAAAATGACGCCGCCGTCAAACGGTTACGCATCCGCTTCATTGGCCGGTGAAGCGTGGCGGCCGCTTCTCGACAAAGGACAGAACCCCTTCACGGGCATCGGCGCTGGCCGCGAGACCCTTCTGGATCACGCCAAATTCGGCGATCGCCGCATCCTGGCCCCTTGTCGCATAGGTCAGCGCGCTCGACCTTGTCGCCCGGACGGCCAGCGGTGCCTTGTCGGTGATTTCGGCGGCGATCGCCTGCGCCCGGTCCAGCACCTCGGCCGGGGCCACGATTTCCTGCACGAAGCCGATACGGCGGGCCTCCTCGGCACCGAATTCGCCGCCCGTCAGCAGCCAGCGCATGGCATTGCCCCAGCCGGCCCGCTCGACGAAGCGGAAGGTGGCGCCGCCCGTCGCCATGATGCCACGCTTCGGCTCGATCTGGGCGAAACGGCAATCGCTGCCGGCGACGACGATATCGGCCGCCAGCATCAGCTCGATCCCGGCGGTGAAGCAGATGCCCTTGACGGCGGCGATCACCGGCTTGGTGCGAGGCCGGCCGCGCAGGGCGAAGGCATCGACCTTGTCCGGGGCATGAGGCAGGTCGCTGCCCTCGGCCATGGCGGCGGCGAAGCGTGGCAGGTCGATGCCGCCGGTGAAATGGTCGCCATGGGCATGGAGAATGCCGACCAGCAACGCCCCGTCATCCTCGAGCAGCGTATAGGCGTCGTTCAGGGCGACGAACATCTCGGGGGTCAGACCGTTGCGCTTTTCCGGCCGGTCAAGACCGATCAGCAGCACGGCGCCCCGCCGCTCGACACTGATCCGTCCGCTTTGAGCCATGTTTTCGCCCATGTTTCCTCTCCCTTTTCGCCTTGTCGTTCTTGATGCTCATGCGGCTCCTCCCGATAGCGCATTCGCATGGACGGCGAAACGCGCAAAATCAGCCATCGCTTGTCGCCTCGCCATCGCCTCGCTAGTGTCGCGCCGAAGTCCCGCCGAAAGTCGTCCATGTCCCGTCCGACGTCCCGCGCCCTCCTCCTCGTCCTTGCCCTTCTGGCCGCCCTTGGCGCCCTGACGCCGCTTCGGGCCCAGGACAGCGCGGACAAGCCCATCGCCGGCGCCCCGATCCCCACCGACGGGCGCCAGGTCACCACCCAGATCGCCACCTGGACCAGCCAGCTCGATACCATCGAGAAGCAGATCGGCGCCGGCACCCTCGCGGAAGAGGATCTGCCGGAGCTTCGCCGCGAGATCGACGCGACCTTGAGCGCGGCGCGGGCCCTTGCCGACCTCGCCAACGCCGCCCTCGCCGACAAGCGCCAGCTGCTCGACGCCCTCGGCCCGCCGCCGGCCGACGATTCGACCAAGGAGGCGCCGGAGGTGGCCCGCCAGCGCGCGAGCCTGAACAGCGATATCGCCGATCTCGACGGCAGGGCCAAGCGCGCGCAAGTGATCGCGACCAGGGCGGAATCCATGCTGGGCATCGTCGTCGAGACGTCGCGTCAGCAGCTCGCCGCCCGCATCCTCGGCCGTGAGACATCGCCCTTCGCGATCGACCTGTGGCGGGAAGGCCTGCCGCAGACGATCGAGGCCCTGAGCGCCCTCGCCGACACGCCCCGGCAGTGGTGGGAAAGCGACGGCACGCCCGACAAGGTGGCGGCCGCCTGGCCGACCGTGCTGCTCGTCATCGCCTTCGCCACCGTCATGGGCTGGCCGATCCGGCGCTGGTTGCTGCGCAGGGGCGGACCGCGCATGGACATCCCGGCGCCGCCCTATGGCCGCAGGGTTCTGGCGGCATGTGCCGCGGGGCTTGCCTCCTGCGCCATTCCGGTGCTTGCCATCGCGTCCATCTACGGCTCGCTGGAGGCCCACGGCCTGCTGTTCGGCGGCATCGAGGAACTGGCACGGGGCCTCGCCGTCGGCCTGTCGCTCTATTTCGTCATCGCCGGCTTTTCCCATGTCGCCCTGCAGCCGCATCTGCCGCAATGGCGTGTCGCCCGCCTGTCCGAGGACAGCGCCGACACGCTGGATGCCCGGCTGAAGTTCCTCGCGGTCATTCTGGGCCTCAACAGTTTCATCTGGATCGGCTTTCGCCTCGACGGCTCGGGCGATGCCTTCCGCACCATCGTCAATGTCTTCATGAACGCGACCCTCGCCTTTGGCCTGTGGCCCATGCTGGGCGACCGCGCCTGGCGCCGCAGCGAGGCGGCGGTCTCGCTCGAGGCGACGGGCGGCGAGGCTGTCGATCCCCGCAAATACGCGACGGCGCGGCGCCTGCTGCGTCTCTTCGTCCTGGCGATCCCGCTGACGGCGGCCGCCGGCTATTACAATTTGTCGGATTATATCGCCCGCAACATCATCCTGGCCGGCCTGCTGTTCGGCATGTTCTCTGCCCTGTCGACCATCGTGGGCGAGCTCGCGGCCGCCATGTTGAACGCCCCTGACGGCTCGCTGCGCAAGGTCCGGACCGCCCTCGGCTTTTCCGACGAAGCGGGCGGCATGGCCCATTTCTGGATCACGGGCTTCTTCAATGTCGTGTTGGCCGGCGTGCTGTTCACCCTGTTCCTGCCGAGCGCGGGCGTGCCCTGGGATGATATCGCCGCCTTCTTCGAGACCGGTATCTCGGGCGTCCACATCGGCAATTTCACCATATCCTTCACCGACATCCTGCTCGGCATCGTCATCTTCGTGGTCGCCCTGCGGCTGACCCGGATGGTCCAGCGCCTTCTGGAGCGCCGCCTGCTGCCGCAGACCCGGCTCGACACCGGGGTGCAGAATTCGATCAAGTCGGCGGCGGGCTATGTCGGCACCACCATCGGCATCGTCATCGCGATCTCGGTCGCCGGCATCGACTTCTCGAACATCGCGATCATCGCCGGCGCCCTGTCGGTCGGCATCGGTTTCGGCCTGCAGAATATCGTCAACAATTTCATCTCCGGCCTCATCGTCCTCGTCGAGCGGCCGGTGAAGGTGGGCGACTGGGTGATCATCGGCGGCAATGAAGGCATCGTGAAGCGCATCAACGTGCGCGCCACCGAAATCGAGACGTTCAAGCGCGCGACCGTGATCGTGCCCAACGGCGAACTGATCTCGCAGTCCCTGGTCAATTACACGCTGCACAACCCGAGGGGCCGGGGCGATATCCCGGGCGGCGTCGCCTATGGCACCGATCCCGGCCAGGTCGAAAAGGTCCTGTTCGAGGTCGCGGCCAACCACAAGGCCGTGCTTTCCTTCCCCAAGCCCCGGGTGCTGTTCCAGAATTTCGGCGCCAGCACGCTCGATTTCGAACTGCGCTGCTTCGTCGCCAATGTCGAGGAAAGCCTTGTCGTGCGTACCGAGCTGATGTTCGCTGTCGAGCGGATTTTCCGCGAGCGCGAAATCGAGATCCCCTTCCCGCAGTCTGACATCAACATCCGGGACCGCGACATCGAGAAACTGGCCGCCTTGCTTGATCGCGTGTTCGCGCGGAATGCGGCGGAAGGCAACAGGACCGCGGCCCCGACGGGCCAGAATCAGGACAGGCGTGATGAGTGACGACGGCGAGAAGCCCAAGCTGATCGGCGAGTTGATCGGCGACAACCGGCAGATGCTGCTGGCGGCGATCCCCTTCGCCGTCGCGACCGGCATGAGCGTGTCCGACGTCGGACCGGCGCGGGCCACCCTCACCCTGCCCTGGCGGGAGGATCTGGTGGGCGATCCGCGCAGCGGCGTGCTTCACGGCGGCATGATCACGGCCCTGATCGACAATGCCTGCGGCACGGCGGTGATCTGTTCGCTGAGCAAGATGACCAGCATCGCCACCCTTGACCTGCGCATCGATTACCTGCGCCCGGCGACCCCGGGGGAGACGGTGATCGTCGACGCCGAAGTCTATCGCTCGACCCGCAGCATCGCCTTCGTCCGCGCCCTCGCCCATCACGGCGACAAGGACAAGGCGGTCGCCCACGCGGTCGCGACCTTCATGCTGGGCGCCAACAAGGCCCCGATCAACCGCACCATCGCCCGGGAGGTCGAGCAGAATGCCTGACACCGCATCCCTGCCCCTGCTCGATCCCCTGAACAACGAAACCCTGGACCGGCTGATGCGGGCGATCCCCTTCGCCCGCCTGCTCGGCGTCGGCGCGACCACGGGCGACGACGGCAAGATCATCGCCCGGATGCCCTATGCCGATCACCTGATCGGCAATCCGCGCCTGCCCGCGCTGCATGGCGGCACCATCGGCGCCTTTCTCGAAATGACCGCGATCGCCCAGTTGCTGGCCGACATGAGCGGCCCCGGCCTGCCCAAGACGATCGACATCACCATCGATTACCTGCGCTCGGGCCGGCCGCGCGATACGTTCGCCCGCGCCGTCGTCGCCAAGCACGGCAGGCGCGTCGCCAATGTCCGCGTGGAAGCCTGGCAGGACGATCCGACCCGGCCGATCGCCACCGCCCATGGCCATTTCATGCTGCCCGAGGCCCCCGAAACAGAAGAAGCCTGAACCCCGTCAGCGCCGCCGCGCCGCCACCACGGCGAGCGCGGCGATCCCGGCCGAGATCAGGGCATTCCAGACCGCCATCGACAGGCCGAGGAAGGTCCAGGCGATATCGTCGCAGCGAACGATGGGCGCCGCCTCGATCGCCTGCAGCAGGTCCTCGGCCGAGCCCGCCGAGGTGCCGCCGCCACCGCAGCTGGCCAGGCCCTGCCACCATTGCTGTTCCACCCCGGCGTGGAAGACCGCGATGCCGACCCCGGCCAGCAAGCCGGCCACGGCGAAGGCAAGCCCGAGACTGGCCAGCCGCCCGGGCGCGACCAGCGCGATCAGGGCCCCCGCCAGCGCGGCGCCATGGGCCCAGCGCTGCCAGATGCACAATTCGCAAGGGGCGAGGCCGCCGACATACTGGAATGCCAGCGCGCCGCCCAGAAGCGCGGCCGAGCCCGCCAGCACGATGAGGCCGCCAAACCGAGCCCCGGCCAAACCGGGGGCAGAAAATCCGTTCAAGACCATGCTCCAGCAACGCGAAAGCGCCCAACCCCGCCGGTCATAGCAGGCGCCCGGCGCGGGCTAAAGCCTTTCCGCGACGATACCGAGGGCGGCGAGCCCCGCGATGACACTGTCATCCCCCGCCAGATGGCCGGCGCCGACGGCGATGAAATCCGTGCCCGCGCCATCCATGATGGCCTTGATCTCCTTCACCCACTCCCTGTTGCGCCGGACGAACAGCGCCTCGTAAAGCGGGGCGGAGGCGGCCATGCCGTCATCCCTGACGATGGCGCCCAGGCGATCGACATCGCCCGCCATCCAGGCATCGACCAGATCGCCGATATCGGCGCCCTTGTCGTGCTTGCCTTCTCGCGCCGCCCACAAAACGTCGATCGCCTCGCGCAGCATGGCCAGTTCTTCCTCGGGCGGCAGGTCGGCGAAGATGCGCAATTGCTGCGTGATCGTCTCCAGACGGCGGATCGGCTTTTTCAGCCCCCCGGCCAATTGCTCGAACGTCGCGTCGGCGCCGGCGGCGGCATCGAAACCCTGCCCGGTCATGGGCAGGCTGGCCAGGGTCAGGGCCACCAGCCAGGGCCGCATGTGGCGAAAGGTGGAAGGCGCCATGCCGGCGGCGGTGGCGATCGCCGAGAGCCGCGCCGTGTCCTCGGGGCCGAGACGGCTCGCCAGCGCTGTCTTCCAGTCGATGCCATAGCGCAGGAGGGGCAGCGCGATGCCAAAGCCGGGCGCCGTGTCGGTTTCCAGCCACAGCCTGTCCGCACCCTCGAAAGCGTCGTAAACGCGGGGCGTCAGCCAGTCGGTATCGGGGCGAAGGACATGGACCGTGCCGAACAGATAGACGGTCGAATCAGCGTCATGCAGAACCCAGAGCGCCGGCTCCGCCCGCAGCGGCGCCGCCCCCAGCGCCAGCACGAAGCCGAGCCCCGCCGCCACCGAACCGCACCAGGCCCCGGCCCTTTCCATCCATCCGATCACAGGTTCCGCACCGTCCATCAGATCGTCCGCCTTCCTGAATATCAGGCCCGCCGGGGCCCGCCAAGACGATTGACCGGACGCGCCGGCTCGCTATGATCGCGCCTCGCTTTCGGGAGACTACCAGCCCGAAGGTCCGTCCTGTGCCCCAGTGGCGGAATGGTAGACGCGGCAGACTCAAAAAGTGGTTTGTCTACCATGCGACGGAATATCGCGATGAGTTGAAAAGATATTGTAGGTCAATGAGTTGGCGAGGTAGGAGAAAAGCTGTAGAGGGAGTCTCATAAAGCGCTAGGTGCAGAATAGGTGCAGGGCGCGAAGGTTAGAATCGGCGGTAATGTGCGGGCGTGGCGGAATTGGTAGACGCAGCGGATT